>NZ_KB891216.1 GCF_000373365.1 Parafrankia discariae | reverse complement strand
AGATCGTCCGGAAGAAAGAAGGCCAGAAAGGCTTCCAGCCGCTCCCGAAACGCTGGGTCGTGGAACGCACCCTGGCGTGGATCACCGGCCACCGTCGTCTCGCCCGCGACTACGAACGTGACCCGGCCAGCTCCGCCACCTTCGTCTACTGGGCCATGATCCGCACCATGGTCCGCCGCCTCGCTCGTCGTGCCCCTGCCTCACGCTGGACCCCCAGAAAGGCGACCGAGAGCTAAGAACATCAAGATTCAGGACAGGCACTCAGAGGTGACTTACCGCGAGGATCGTAGCTTTGCCGTGTAGGCAGGCCGGCAGGCGGGGGGAGGTAGACGCGGGGCTCCGCCCCGGACCCTTTCTCTGGAGGAGGGGGGAAGAGCCGCCGCAGGTCGCCCGGCGTCGGGCACGCGAGACCGCTGATCTCCTCCGTCGGGCGGGGTCCGTGTAAGAAGTGAAGTTCGCTAGCCTGTTGCGTGCAGCGCTTTACGCCCTTGCTCGCCGACGCGGCCCCGCAGCGGTCGTGAGCTGGCGGGCCATCCTGATTACCACCGTCCCGCCCACCCCGCGCCTGCCCACCAGCAGCCCGACCTCGTCTGCCTAACGCTCGCACTCACACCAGGTAGACGTCGCTGTCGCGCCAGCGATACCCGTGGCCGGAGGTGTTCCCTGGGTCCAGTGCCCATGTGACAGTGAGGCTTTGCCGACCTGGCTGATTGCGGGTGGGGTGGGCGTGGAGGCCGGGTTCGGGAAGAGGTGAAGCTCCTGGTGGACGGGTTGTCGACCAAGACCACCTGTCCGCCTGGAGCTTGGCGTGCTTTTCTACCCGGTCGGGGTCGATCTGTCCACCCCGACTCCGCGTTTCCTGACCGACCGGCTGCACGCCCGCCGCCGCGAACGCGGCACCCGCTGGCGGCGCCTGCCCGCGGACCGCCAAGCCCTGCTCGTGCTGGCGCACCTGCGCCGCGGACACACCTACGCCCCGCTCGCCGCCGGCTTCGGGATCGGGGTCAGCACCGTCTACCGGTACGTCGTCGAAGCCGTCGACCCGCTCGCCGCGCTCGCCGTGGATCTACCCACCGCCCTACGCACCGCCGCCAGCAAGGCGTTCGTGATCCTGGACGGGACCCTGCTCCCCATCGACCGGGTCGGGAGCCGACCAGCCGTTCTACTCCGGCAAGCACAAGCGCCACGGGATGACCGTGCAGGTCCTCACCGGCCCCGCCGGCCGCCTGCTGTGGGCCTCACCAGCACTTCCCGGCGCTGCGGGGAACGGCTCTCCGCCGGCCAGCAGGCCGTCAACCACGCCCACGCCAAGATCCGCGCGCTGGGCGAGCAGGCCATGACCACCCTCAAAACCTGGCGGCTACTCCGCAAGCCGCGCTGCTCCACCACCCGCATCACCAGCCTCGTTCAGGACATCCTCACCCTCCACCTCAAGACCACCCACCGAGGTTGAAAAAGGCTCAGTGGCCCTCCCGTCCCGGGTGTCCCGGGTGTGGTGGGTGCGGTCCCTTTTTCGCCTGTGTGGTCCGTGTGTTCTGTGTGGCCTGTGTCGTTTGACCGGTTCGTCCGTCGGCAGTCTTGCCGCCTGGCTGTTCCAACGCTCAGTCACCGGTAATATACGCTGGGTAATAATGATCTAACCTGGGCTTGCTGCTTCGGGACGCGCGACGGAGGGAACGGCACCATGGCGACCAGTTCATCGGAGACCGGCACGTCCAGGAACGGCGCCGGCGCCATCAGTGGCTCGATCGGCCGGCCGGAGTCGATCCCGGCGGCCAGTCCACTCTTCTCCGCCGCGCCGGCGGCGACCGCCCCGGCCGCGCCGGCGACCAGGCCGGGAAGCACGTCCACCCGGCCCGATGAGACCGGCGCCCACCAGCGGGCGGCGTCCCCGCCTGCCGTGAGGTCGGCCTCCACCGGCTCGACCACCACGACCTCGGCCACCGCGACCCCGGCCTCACCAAACACGACCTCGACCTCACCCACCGCGCCCACCGCGCCCACGCCTGCCTCACCCACCCCGGCATCGACCACCGCCGGCTCGCCTGCCGGAGATTCGGCGGAGGGGGCCGCGTCCGGCCGGTCCACCTCGGCCCGGAGCACGGGAGCGGCTCGCGGCACGACGGCTCGCGCCGCGGCGACGGGCACCAGGGCCACGGGCCCGGCGTCACGTGGGACGGCGGCCCGGGGTGGCACGGCCACAGCACGGAGCACGGCGGCCCGAAGCACATCCGCTCGAAGCACGGCCACCCGGGCGACGACGACACCCCGGGCGACGACGACACCCCGGGCGACGACGACACCCCGGGCGACGACGACGTCCCGGGCAACCACGACAACGCCCCGGGCGACGACGCCAAGAACGACAACGGCGCGGAGTACGACGGCACGGAGCACGACGGCGCGGACGTCCGGCGCGCGTGGCACGGCGGCCCGAGGGAGCGCGGCCCGTCCGGCGGGGAGCGGTACTCAGCCGGAGCGCGCCGCCGCGGGCCGGGGGCGGGCGACGCGTACCGCGGCGGCGGCCGGGGCGGCAGGAGCCCGCTCGGCGGCGTCCCGATCGACGACATCCCGATCAACGTCGTCCCGATCGACGTCGTCCCGGTCGGCGACGTCTCCGGTGGCGGTGTCACGGTCGGTGGTGTCCCGGGCGGCCGGAACGGTTCCCGGAGCGGCCGTGTCGGCGGTGAGCGCCGTCCAGAGGCTGTTCCATGGGCGGCAGGAGCGGGCGGGGCGGGTCGTCGTGGTGCGGCTGCCCTACGTCACCGCACGGCTGGAGGTGGCGCCGCCGCCGCGGGTGGACGGCGTCCGGATCGGGCCGCTGGCCCTCCCGTCCGCGAAGCGGACCGCCTACTACGCGGGCCTCGGCGCGCTGGCCGCCATCGAGATCATCGAATGGCCGATCGCGGCCGCGATCGCCGCGGGTACCTATGTCTCCCAGCACAGCCGGTCCGTGAGCACGGGCCGTGACGGTGGCACCGGCCGCCGTTCACCGAGCGCCTGACCGACGGTGGGGCGCCTCCGGCTGTCCTCGCCGCGTGGCGCCGCGCGGGCGCTCGTCGCGGAGCTTCACCGGCCGTCGCGGCGCCCCCGCGCAGTGTGGAACGGCGCCGGTTCCGCCCACGTCGAGCTGCTCCGCCGGGACGTGCACGACCAGGTGGCCGCCGCCGTCCGGGAGCTCGAGGGAGTCGACTGGGCCGAGGTCGACGAGGGCCTCGGCCGGCTCCTGGTCGCCTTCGACGCCGACGCGGTCGACATCGCCGACGTGGTTGACGCGGTAGCCGAGGTGGAGGAGGCCGCCACGGCGGGACAGCGGCCCGCCGCCGCCCCTGCCCCCGCCAGGTCGCGGGGGGAGGAGCGGAACGGGCACCCCGGTGACCCCGGACCGGTCGCCGCCGAGCTCGTCGCGCTCGGCGTGGACGCCGCCGCCTTCGGCTTCGCCGTGGCCGGACGGTTGTTGCGGCTGCCGGCGGTCCCGCGGGCCGCCGCCGCGGCCGTGGCGCTGGTCGACCACCAGCCGCGGGCCCGGCGCGCCCTCGAACGCGGGCTGGGGCGAACCGGCGCCGACCTGGCGATCGGCCTGGCGAACGCGGGGGTCGCCGCGTTCAGCCAGAGTCCGGACATGATCCTCGTCGGCGTGGCGCACCGCTGCGCCACCCTGGGCGAGCTGCTCGCCACCCGGGCCGCGTTCACCCGGCTCGAACCGGAGCTGGGCCAGGCGACCCGCGGCGCGCGGAGCGCGGCCCTCGGCCGTCTCGGTGACGTCGCGCGGGAGCGACGGCCGCGGCCGCTGCCGGCCGGCCCGGTGGAGCGGTGCGCCGACCGGATGGCCGCGGCCGGGCTGGCGCTCGGCACGGCCACCCTGGCGGTGTCCGGGTCGCCCGTGCTCGCCGGCGATCTGCTCCTCGCCACCGTCCCCCGGGCCGCGCGGCTGGGCCGGGAGGTGTTCGCCGCGACGGCGGGTCGCCGGCTGGCCGCGCACGACGTGCTGGCGCTCGAACGGTCGTGCCTGCGCCGCCTCGACCGCGTCGACACCGTGGTGGTGTCGCCCACCGCCCTGCTGTCCGGCACGGCGCGGGTGCTCTCGGCTCCGGACGGCCCCAGCTGGACGGCCGTCGACGCGTTGGTGGAGGGGCTGGACGTGTGGCGCCCGTTCCGTCCCGGCGCGGTCGTGGCCCGGGCCGGCACCCGCCGGCTCGTCGCCGCGCACGCTCGCGGGACCCGTCGCGCGGCCGACCCCGACGGCCTGCCCGTGGAGCTGCGCGGCGGGCCCGCGCTGCGCGCGCTCATCGGTGTGGAGACCGACGGGCACGCGGAGGTGGTGCTGCGGGCGGCGCGCGCCTGCGGCAGCGTCCTGCTCGGCGAACACGTGAGCACCGCCGAGCTCACCCCGCTCGTCGACGCCCGGGTGCGCGGCGGGACGGACCTGGCGACCGAGGTGTGGCGGGCGCAGGCCGGGGGAGCGGTCGTCCTCGTGGTCGGCTGCGGCTCCGACACGGACGCGCTGCACGTCGCCGATGTCGGTGTCGGGCTCGTCCGCCCCGGGGAACGGCCGCCCTGGTGCGCGGACCTGCTCTGTGTGCGCGGGCTGGCCGACGTGTGGCGGGTGCTGCAGTACCCGGTGCCGGCGGGGGCGACCAGCCGCCGGGCGGCGTCTCTGGCGGTGTCCGGTTCGGCGCTGTCCGCCCTGACCACCGTCGTCGCCGGGGGAGCCTCCGGACGTCAGAGCCGGTCGCTGGTCGGGGCGCTGGCGCGTGGCGGCCCGGTGAGCGCCGCCGCGGTGAGTTCGATGGCGGAGGGTCTGGTGGCGGCGTCCCGCGCGGACCGGCATCCACCGCCGGCACCGGTGCGCCGCACGGACTGGCACGCCCTGGACGTGGAGGCGGTGCGCCGCCGGCTGCCCGCCACCTCGCGCGGCCCGGCGGAGCCGGCCGGGGCCCGGTCGGCCGGTTCCGGCGCGGGTTCGGGCTTCGGCTTCGGTTCTGACGCGGGCGCGGGTTCTGGTGCTCGGGAACCGGCGGCCAGATCGTTCGGGAAGGGAGCCCGGGAGCTTGGCGCGGCAATCGTCGCGGACCTGCGGGATCCGCTCGTACCGGTGCTGATGGTGGGCGCGGCGGCCAGCGCCGTCCTCGGCTCGACCGTGGACGCGGCGCTGGTGGCCGGGGTCTCGGTGACGAACGCCGTCCTCAGCGGCGCGCAGCGGGCCCGGGCCGAGGCCGCGATGCGCGGGCTGAGGGCACACCACCTCGCGCTCGCCCGGGTCGAGACGACCGGTGGCCCGCGGGTGCTGCCGGCCGACGAGCTGCGGCCCGGTGACCGGATCCTCGTCCGGGCCGGGGACGTCGTCCCCGCCGACGCGCGGCTGCTCGCCGCGGACACCCTCGAGGTCGACGAGGCGTCGCTGACCGGAGAGTCCGTCCCCGTGGGGAAGTCTGTCGAGCCGACACCGTCCGCGGATCTCGCCGACCGCAGCTGCATGCTCTTCGAGGGGACCACCGTGCTCGCCGGCACGGGCCGGGGGATCGTCGTCGCCGTCGGCGAGGCCACCGAGGCGGGCCGCGCGAGCGCCGCGGTGGTCGGCGCCGGGGCACCGGCGGGGGTGCAGAACCGGCTGGGTGATCTCACCCGGCTCGCGCTGCCGCTGACCGCGGCCAGCGGGCTCGCGGTGAGCGCCCTGTCGGTGCTGCGCGGGGCCGGTGCGCGGGAGGCCCTCGGCGCGGGGGTGGCGGTGGCGGTCGCCGCGGTGCCGGAGGGCCTGCCGCTGGTCGCCACGGTCGCCCAGGTCGCGGCCGCCCGGCGGCTGGCCCGCCTCGGTGTGCTCGTGCGTTCCTCGCGCACCGTCGAGGCGCTGGGCCGGATCGACACCGTCTGCTTCGACAAGACCGGCACGCTGACCGAGGGCCGCCTGGTGCTGCGCGCGGTCGCGGTGGTGGGCGGTGCGTCCCGGGACGACGTGCTGCGGGTCGCCGGCGCGGCGAGCCCCCGGCCGGACGGCCCGGTCCCGCATGCCACCGACCGGGCCGTGCTGGCCGCGGCGGAACCGCTGGAACCGCTGGGCCGCCGGCTCGCCGAGCTGCCGTTCGAGACCGCGCGCGGCTACGCCGTGACGATGGTGCAGGCCGGCGACGCCGCGGTGCTGGCGGTCAAGGGGGCGCCGGAGACGCTGCTGGACCGCTGCCGGATGTCCGCCCGGGACGTCGCGGCGGCACACCGCACGGTCGACGCGCTCGCGTCGCGGGGCCTACGTGTGCTCGCCGTCGCCCGTTCGCGGCAGTTCCACCCGCGCTCCGCGGCGCCGCCGGCCGCTCAGCCGCCGCCGGCCGCTCAGGCCGCGCCGCCGGCCGCGCCGGCACGGATGTCATCGCCGGCCGCGCCGGCACCGCTGTCGCCGCCGGTCCAGCGGGCCGCGCCGGCGGACGGCCCGGTCGACATCGCGCCCGACATCCCGGACGCGCTCGTGCGGGATCTGGAGCTCGTCGGCTTCGTCGGGCTGGCGGACACCCCGCGCCCGACGGCCGCCCCCGCGATCCGCCGGCTGACCGCTGCCGGGCTGCGTGTCCTCGTCGTCACCGGCGACCACCCGGGTACCGCGGCCGCGATCGCCACCGAGGTCGGGCTGCCCGTCACCGCCGGGGCCGTCGCCACCGGGCCCGAGCTCGACCGGCTCGGGGACGAGGAGTTCGGCCGCCGGGTCGGCACCGCCACGGTCTTCGCCCGGATCTCCCCGGAGCAGAAGGTACGGCTCGTGACGACCCTGCGCCGGCAGGGGCGCACGGTGGCGATGACCGGTGACGGCACCAACGACGCGGCCGCGATCCGCGCGGCGGACGTCGGCGTCGCCGTCCAGGGACGCGGGTCGGCGGCGGCGACCGGGGCCGCCGACCTGCTGCTCACCGCCGCCGACGTCGACCGGCTGGCCGACGCCGTCCTGGAGGGCCGGCGGATGTGGCAGTCCGTCACCGACGCGGTGTCGGTGCTGGTCGGCGGGAACGCGGGCGAGGTCGCCTTCACCCTGCTCGGCGCGGCCGTGGCGGGCCGGGCACCGCTCAGCCCGCGCCAGCTCCTGCTGGTCAACCTGCTGACGGACATGGCACCCGCGATGGCGCTCGCGGTGCGCGGCCGCGGCGGCGACCCGCCGCACTGCGCGGACGCGATCCTCGCCGGCCCGCTGCGCCGCGCGATCCTGCTGCGCGGCGCGACCACCGCGGGCGCGGCGACCGCCGCCTGGGCCGTCGCCCGGCGCACCGGCACCCCGGGGCGGGCGTCGACCGTCGCGCTGCTGGCCGTCGTCGGGTCGCAGCTCGGGCAGACGCTCGCCCTGGCCGGCCGCGACCCGCTCGTGATCGCCACGGCGGCCGGGAGCTTCGCGGTGCTCGCCGGGATCGTGCAGACCCCAGTGGTCAGCACCCTGTTCGGCTGCCGGCCCGTCGGCCCGGTCGGCTGGACGATCGCCGTGGTCTCCGCGTCCGTGGCGACCGCCGTGGCGGCGGGGTCAGACCGCGCCCGCCGCGGGCGAGGCCCCCAGCCAACGGCGGACCAGCCCGGTGACCAGCAGGACGAGGACCGTCCCGACCGCTTCGACGACCAGACCGGCGAGAAGCTCCGTCATGACCTCGCCTCCTCTCCAGCAGCAGATGGCATTGCGGTTACGGTGAGCCAGGTTGGTTAACGCAAGGTGACGATTGGGGCTCGGCTGGATGGCCGGGCGGCGAAGCCGGTACCCGCCGGCCGCGTACCTGCCGGTACGGTCATGCCGGTGAACGGGATGCTGCGTTGAACTGGACCGAAGGCGCGGTTCTCGGTGTGGTCCAGGGGCTCACCGAGTTCCTGCCCGTCTCCTCGAGCGCGCACCTGCGGGTCGTGGCCGCGCTGGCCGGCTGGGACGACCCCGGCGCAGCGTTCACCGCCGTCACCCAGCTCGGCACGGCCGCCGCCGTGATGGTCTACCTCCGCGCCGACATCGCCCGCCTCGGCCGCGCCTGGCTGCGGTCACTGGCCGCCCCGGTCCCGGGGCGGCACGCGGGACCGGCCGTGGGGCAGGCCGCGGACGCCCGGCTGGCCTGGCTGGTCATGTTCGGGACCGTGCCGATCGGAGCCGTCGGCTACGTCTTCGAAGACGTCATCAAGGGCCGGTTCCGTGATCTGCGGCTGACCGCGGGCGCGCTGGCCGGGGTCGGCGCGCTGCTCGGCGCCGCCGACACCCTGACGGCCCGCCGCGCGGCGCGCGGCGGCCGGCCGCTGACGGACCTGTCGGTGCGGGACGGGCTGCTGATCGGGCTCGCGCAGGCCGCCGCGCTGGTGCCGGGGGTGTCCCGCTCCGGGGCGACCATCGGTGGCGGCCTGCTGCTGCGCTACTCCCGGGAGGCGGCCGCGCGGTACTCGTTCCTGCTGGCCGTTCCGGCCGTCCTGGTGTCGGGAACCTTCGGGCTCCACCGCCTTTACCGCGAGGTCCGGCCGCACGCCGCGACCAGCGCGACCGGCGAGATCGGCGAGACCGCGCAGGCCGGTGAGCGGGCGGTCGCGCCGGCCTGGGGCCCGCTGGCCGGCGCGAGCGTGGTGGCGTTCGTCGTCGGGTACGCGGCGATCGCCTGGTTCCTCCGGTACGTCTCCGCGCACGGCTTCGCGCCGTTCGTCGTGTACCGGATCGGCCTCGGGCTGCTGCTGCTCGCGCTCGTGCTCGGCGGCAGGGTCCCGGCGATTCCGGCCTGAGCCGCCCAGGGCCGGGAGGCCCGGACTGTCGGCGGGTGGGGTGTCAAATACCGTTGGCGCGCGGGGGACACCAGGGCTGCGAGGACCGACGAACGGGAGTGAGTGACGATGGACCGGCCACCGGTCGCGACGTCCGCGTCCACCGACCAGGACGACCCTCGGGGCCGGCCCCGCACGGCGACCGACCCGGAGCCGGCCCCCGACCCGGAGCCGGCCCCCGACCCGGAGCCGGCCCCCGACCCGGAGCCGGCCCCCGACCCGGAGCCGGCCCCCGACCCGGAGCCGGCCCCCGTCGCGGACCTCGGTGCCGACGCGCAAGGCCTGAGCACCGCCGAGGTCGCGGAGCGGGTCGCCGACGGCCGGGTGAACGACGTCCCGGTCCGCTCCAGCCGCTCGGTCGGCGAGATCGTCCAGGCGAACGTCCTCACCCGGATCAACGCGATCATCGGCGTGCTCTTCGCCCTCATCGTGATCGTCGGCCCGGTCCAGGACGCCCTGTTCGGCGGTGTGATCATCGCCAACACCCTGATCGGCGTCATCCAGGAGATCCGCGCCAAGCGGACCCTCGACCGGCTCGCCGTCGTCGGCGAGGCCCGTCCCGTGGTCCGGCGCGACGGTGTCGCCGCCGAGCTGGCGGCGTCCGAGATCGTTCTCGACGACGTCGTCGAGCTCGGCTCGGGCGACAAGATCGTCGTGGACGGTCTCGTCCTCGAGGCGGAGAACCTCGAGGTCGACGAGTCGCTGCTCACCGGCGAGGCCGACCCGATGCACAAACGTCCCGGCGACACGGTCATGTCGGGCAGCTTCGTGGTCGCCGGCTCCGGCGCGTTCCGCGCGAACCGCGTCGGCCGGGCCGCCTACGCCGCCCAGCTCGCCGAGGAGGCGAGCCGCTTCACCCTGGTCCACTCCCAGCTCCGCAACGGCATCAACACCATCCTGCGGGTCGTCACCTGGATGATCATCCCGGCCGGGGTGGCGCTGATCATCAGCCAGATCCTGGTGAACGACGACGACCTGCCGGAGGGCGTCCGCCGGATGGTCGCCGGCCTCGTCCCGATGGTGCCCGAGGGCCTGGTCCTGCTCACCTCGGTGGCCTTCGCGGTCGGCGTGGTCCGGCTCGGCCGCCGCGAGTGCCTCGTCCAGGAACTGCCGGCCATCGAGGGGCTGGCCCGGGTCGACGTCGTCTGCCTGGACAAGACCGGCACCCTCACCGAAGCCGCGATGGACGTCGTCGAACTGCGCCTGCTCGGTGCCGGCACCGGGACCGGCGGGAGCCGGGCGACCGCCGAGGCGGTGCTCGGCACCCTCGGTGCCGCGGACAGACGTCCCAACCCCAGCATGCAGGCGATCATCGACGCCTGGCCGGCGCCCGCCGGCTGGACCATCCGGGCCGACATGCCGTTCTCCTCGGCACGCAAGTGGAGCGGCGCCGAGATCACCGGCCCGGCCGACCCGACCGGCCCGGCGGCCACCTGGCTGCTCGGCGCACCGGACGTGCTCCTCCCGGAGAGCCACCCGGCGCTCGTCGAGGCCGACCGGTTCGGCGAGCGGGGCCTGCGTGTCCTGCTCCTCGCCACCTACGGCGCGACCCTCGCCGAGGCCGTGGCCGCCCCCGCCGAGGTCCCCGGGCTGACCACCCCGGTCGCCCTGGTCGTCATCGCGCAGCGGCTGCGCGCCGACGCCGCGGACACCCTGCGCTACTTCGCCGACCAGGGGGTCGCCGCCAAGATCATCTCCGGAGACAACGCCCTGTCGGTCGGCGCCGTCGCCCGCACCCTCGGCCTGCCCGGGGCCGAGACCCCGGTGGACGCCCGCACACTCCCCACCGACCCGGAGGCCCTCGCCGACGTCCTGGAGGCGAATTCGGTCTTCGGGCGGGTCACCCCGCGGCAGAAGCGCGAGATGGTCGCCGCCCTGCAGTCCCGCGGGCACGCCGTCGCGATGACCGGCGACGGCGTCAACGACGTGCTCGCCCTCAAGGACGCCGACATCGGCGTCTCGATGGGCTCCGGGAGCCAGGCCACCCGGGCGGTCGCCCAGATCGTTCTGCTGAACAACAGCTTCGCCACCCTGCCCTCGGTGGTCGGCGAGGGGCGGCGGGTGATCGGCAACATCGAGCGGGTCGCGAACCTGTTCCTGACCAAGACGGTCTACTCGGTGCTGCTCGCCATCGTCGTGGTGATCACCCAGGTGCCCTACCCGTTCCTGCCCCGCCACCTGACCCTGATCGGCTCCCTGACGATCGGGATCCCCGCCTTCTTCCTGGCCCTGGCCCCGAACGCCGAACGGGCCCGCCCCGACTTCGTCGGCCGGGTCCTGCGCTTCGCGCTGCCGGCCGGGGTGCTCGCCGCCGCCGCGACCCTGGCCTCCTACTTCCTGGCCCGCTCGATCTACGACGGCGATCTCGACGCCGAGACGTCGATGGCGACGCTCACCCTGTTCCTCGTCGCCCTGTGGGCACTGGCGATCGTCGCCCGGCCCTACACCTGGTGGCGGATCCTGCTCGTCGCGACGATGGCGGTCGCGTTCGCGGTCGTGCTGGCCGTCCCGTACGGGCAGGAGTTCTTCCAGCTCTCGCTCGTCGGCACCACCGGCCCGTGGACGGGGGCGGCGGTCGCCCTGGCCGGCGGCGTCGTACTGGAGATCAGCTGGGTCTTCACCCGCCGCCACCTCGATGCCCACTCCGCCCGCCACCCGGCCCACGGCGCCGGCGCGGCCGAGTAGCCGGTCGCCGCCGCCGATCGTCACCGAGCGGCGCGGCCACACCGGGTACCTCAGTCATAAGGCGGTCGCACGCCCACATGATCGACCATTCCGTACTCTTTTGCCTCCTGGGCGGTGTACCACCGGTTCCGGTCGGCGTCCCGCTCGATCACCTCGAGGGACTGACCGGTATGGGAAGCGGTCAGGCCGTGCACAATCTGTCTGGTAAACAGTAGCTGTTCTGCTTGAACAGCATTGTCGGACTCTGTGTCGGAGGCCGCGTCGACCGTGCCGCTTGACGGCGAGCGCATGAGAATTCTGGCTTGCGCCAGTGCGTAACGTTTGCCCGGGGCTCCCGCGCACAGCACGAACTGCGCGGTGCCCGCAGCCAGGCCGAGGGCGACCGTCACCACATCGGCCGTCACGTACTGCATCATGTCGTGAATCGCCATGCCGGCGCTGACGCTGCCGCCCGGCGAGTTGATGTAGAGGAAGATGTCACGGTGCGGGTCTTCCGCGTCCAACAGGAGTAAACGGGTGCAGATCCGGTTCGCCAGGTCCTCCTCCACCGAAGCGCCCAGGTAGATGATCCGCTTCCGCAACAGTGATTCTTCCTGCTCCGGCCTGGCCGGGGAGGCTTGTTCGACCGGCCCCCCGCGAGGCACCGGGTCGACGGCTGGGCCTGGCTCACCAGGCGGTGCGACTACCGTGCTTGGCGAGGAGGCGGTGGCGATCTCGGGGTTGTCCGGGTCCACGTGCTTGGGTCGGTTCTCGAAGACCTTGATGATCACCCATTGTCGACCCCTCCGTCCGGCCTGTCGGCCGGGGTAGACATGAATCTCGTGGGTCTTGGCTGGATAGTCGTCCGTGAGTTTGAACGCCAGGGCGTCGGCGAGACCGGTGCTGTCACCCGAGAAACTCGCTCCGTTGAAGGCGGAGACCCTTGGATTTTCCTCGAAAGTATCTGGGGAGACCTCTTGGAGAAGTTCTGTCATGAATTCGGGAGAGGGTGTATTCCGCCCTTCGGTGAGTACGGCGATGTGAACCAGCGGACGGTTTAGGCGTGGAGTCTGGACGGATTGAGATCGCCCGTTCGGACGTGATGTGGGATCCATCTTCTGGCTGCATCGGGGGCAGCGGAGCAGAAGCCCGTTCCGGTCGGTCCACAGGTGCTTCCGGCACAGGGCGACGCCGCATCCCGCGCAGCCCGCACCGAGCGGATTGGTGACTGTAAGGTTGTCGAACATCCTTTTCATGTAATGGGGACTGATCCAGGAAGTTCGACAGCCTGGCGTGTCACAGGAGGAGAAGATAGGGTCGAGTCGGCTGTCAAACAGATGTCGGCGCTCGATCGTCTCGTCAGGGCCTGCGTCTGTGGTGCGTGCCGACCCGGCGCGGGCGATCGCGCTGGCCATCTCCTGCGCCTCCGGCTGATCCGGGTAGACGTCGAAGATGACGGACAGCTGTTGCAAGGCCGAACGGTACCTCTTCGCCTGCCACAGCGACCGCGCCCGGTCGAGCCGTTCCTGCGTCCACCTTGTCACCACGGCCGCTCCTCGACGGATTGCCGCCACGTCGACGTCCTGCGTGGAACGGCACCGCCTGCCGGCATTGCTACCATGGTGCCCATTCTCCAGGGCGTGAGTCGGGAGGGGTCCCGAACACCGGCGGAGATTTACCGCGAGCTCCTAGGCCCGACGAGGTTTCGACGCCTCCTCTTTGCAGACCGACCCACTATCGGTCAACCATGCGCGCTGCGCCGGGATTGAATGCCCCGCAGGTCACGATATCGGCCGCGGTTGACGGGGTCAGCTTCGCGGCGACCCGAGCGCCGGGGAGGCGGATTCGGGACAGCGGCGAGCCGGGCACCACCGGAACCTGGGTCAGTGTGACGGTCAGGAGCCCGGTCCGCCGGTGGGGGAGCCGGTGTCGCCGCGCTGGGCCGGTACCGGCGGGACGGTCGGTGTGGCCTGTTTCGCCGGTGCGGGTCGTTCGCCGTTGAGGCGGGCGAGGTAGGCGTTGTAGGCGTCGAGCTGCGCGTCCACCCCGGAGGCGTCGACGCGGCGCTCGCGGGTGCGGGCACGGCGCTCGTCGGTGCGGGCCCACTGCACGGCCAGCACGAGCAGCACCACCAGCGTCGGGACCTCCCCGAACGACCAGGTGATGCCCCCGGCCGTGCCCTGGTCGTGCAGCGGGCTGACGCCCCAGGGACGGACGAGGTGGTCGTACCAGCTGCTGCCCAGCACCGTGGACGTGCTCATGATCGTGAGCCCGAGGAAGGCGTGGAACGGAACCACGGCCATCAGCATCAGCACCCGCCCGGGGTGCGGCGGCCGCTTCGGCAGCGGGTCGATGCCGATGAGGACCTCGAAGAAGTAGAAGCCCGTCATCAGGAAGTGGGCGTTCATCGCGAAGTGGCCGAGGTGGCTGTTCATCAGGTAGCCGAGCAGGTCGCTCAGGTACAGCACGTACAGGCTGCCGGCGAAGTTCGCGGTGACGAACAGCGGATGGGTGACCACCCGGGCGGGCCAGGAGTGCAGGCCGGCGAGCAGCCACTCGCGCGGCCCGGCGCGGTACGGCGCGGACGCCGGCCGCAGCGCGCGCAGCGCGAGGGTGATCGGCGCGCCGAGCACCAGCGGGATCGGCGCCAGCATCGTGAGGATCATGTGCTGGGTCATGTGCACGCTGAGCAGCACCGGCCCGTAGACCCCGAGCCCGCCGGACGTCACGACGGCGACCAGGGCGAGCCCGGTGAGGAACCCGATCGTGCGGCCGACCGGCCAGCTGTCGCCGCGGCGCGCCAGCCGGATGATCCCGGCCAGGTACAGGCCGGCGGCGAGGGCGACCAGGCCGAGGAACACCCAGTCGGGGCGCCAGGAGGAGAGGAGCCGCCCGGGGGTGATCGCCGGGGGCATCGGGTAGCCGAGCAGGGCCTCGGTGGGGTCGGTCGGCAGCGCCGAGTCGTTCACCGGCGGCGCCGTCTGCGACAGGCCCGCGGCCAGGCCGAACGTCGCCGCCAGGACGCAGATCTCGACGACGGCGAGCCGTCGGAACGCGCCCAGCCGGGATGGCACGTCCGTGTTCAGCCGGGACGGCACGTCCGTGGCGGCGACCGTGCCGGTCCCCGCTTCCGCGCCCGCGGCGCTGGCTGCACCCGTGCTCGCGCCCGTGCCCGCGCGGTCGTGAGCCGCGGCGGTGGAGATCACTCGGCGGCGTACCAGTCCGCCGAGCGCGACGGCGGTGAGCAGGCCGGCGGCCTTGCCGAGGACCAGCAGGCCGTACCGGTCCTCGAACAGCGGGCCGAACCCGCCGAGCCGGACGGCGGCGCTGGCCACACCCCCGACCGCGGTCGCGCCCGCGGCCCAGGCCGCCAGCCGCGAGTAGCGGCGCAACGCGGCGGAGAAGGTGGCGTCCGGCAGCGCCCGCATGGTCAGCAGGGCGAGCAGGCCGCCCATCCAGACCACGGCCGCCATGATGTGCAGACCGAGCGCGATCACGGCGAGCGCGTGCTGGGACGACCCGGCCGCGTGCCCGGTGACCACCGGGGGGAGCAGCGCCGCGCAGGCGAGCGCGAGCAGCCAGCCGGCGGCCACGGTCGACATCAGCGTCGCGCCGACCAGCGCGACGACCAGCGCGGCGCCGGCCACGACGAGCAGGGCCCGGCCCTGCGGGGCGGCGGAGACGAAGGAACGCAGCGCCGTCGGGTCCAGCACCTCGCCGGGTGGGCGCGCGGTGATGTCGGAGGCCGTGAAGACCAGTTCGGCGAGCGCCGCCACCGCCCACACCGCCGCCGAGGCCGCGGCGGCCCGTCCGTGGCGGCGGGCCGCCGCGCCGAGCCGGCCCTTCTGGGTCGGGATGAGCACGGCGGCGGCGAGCAGCCAGCCGACCGTCCCGACGGCGGCCACCTCGCTGACCACCCGGGCCACCGGCAGCCCCCAGTGGGTGAGCGAGCCGGGGTCGGGCAGCCCCGGCAGGGCCACCGCCGCGGGGCCGGTGGCGACGACAGCCACCAGTGCCAGCAGCGCCAGCAGTGCGGCGAGCGCGACAACGGGAACGGCCATGGCTTTCTACTCCCGGTTCCGTCGGATCAGCAGTACCGTGCCGCCGAGGACGGCCAGCCCGGCGATGACCACCCCGATGACCCAGCCGTTGCCGCCGCCCTCGGCGGGTTCCGAGGTGGCCGGCGGCGTCGGAGCGGGGTCCGTGGGCCGCGGCGCGGCGGTCGTCGCCGTGCTCGGGGCGGTGCTGGTGCCGCCGGCCGGTGCCGCCGGTGCCGTCGTGGCGACGGTGGCGGGGGGCGCGGCCACCGTGAAGGAGAACTCGCCGCTGATCGGATGCCCGTCGGCCGAGACCACCCGCCAGGCCACGTGGTAGTCACCAGCGGTGACGTCCCGTACCGCGACCGAGAGAGTCGTGTCGGTGACCTGCGGCGGATCGGCCGGGATCTGGCCGCCGCCGTCGCGGGTGACCGCGACCGTCGCGTAGTCCGCCCAGACGGCCTCGCTGAACACCAGCGAGATCCGGGACGGTGGCGCGTCCAGGGTCGACCCGTCCGCCGGGTCGGTGCCGCGTAGCGTTGAGTGCGCCCATGCGGGACGGGGCGTGACGAATATGACGGCCAGCATCATCACGACGACTGCGGTCAGGGTCGTGAGCGCGGCGGTCGACGTCGCGGCGAGCGATCTTCGTTGCACCGGGTCCAGTCTACTTTCTACGCACCGTAGAAGAATCGGCCGCGGTGTGGTCCCGCCCGAGCGGCCTGGACCGTTCGAGTGGCCCGGACCGGTCGAGCGCCCCGGGCCGGTCGGGCGGCCCCGGCCGGCGTGTCCGGAGGTGGCGGTCAACATCCGCAAGATCGTTGGCGCACAATGACATCCATGCAGATCGGTGTCGTGTACCCGCAGATCGAGCTTCGCGGCGACCCGGCGGCCGTCCGGCGGATCGGGACCGCCGTCGAGGAGCTGGGCTTCGACCACCTGCTCGCCTACGACCATGTGCTAGGCGCCGTGCACGTCGACAGGACGCCCGCGCTGACCGGCCCGTACACCGAACGCGACCCGTTCCACGACCCGTTCGTCATGTTCGGTTACCTGGCCGGCATCACCGAGCGCATCGGCTTCGCGACCGGCATCCTGATCCTTCCGCAGCGCCAGACCGCACTGGTGGCCCGGCAGGCCGCCGACGTCGATCTCCTGTCCGGCGGCCGGCTGCGCCTCGGTGTGGGCATCGGCTGGAACCACGTCGAGTACGAGGCCCTCGGTCAGGATTTCCGCACCCGGGGTGCCCGAGAGGAAGAGCAGATCACGCTGCTCCGCCGGTTGTTCACCGAGCCCGTCGTCGACTTCTCCGGCCGCTTCGACCGGATCGACCGGGCCGCGCTCGTGCCGAAGCCGTCCCGGCCCGTCCCGATCTGGCTCGGCGGGTCCGGTGAGAAGGCCTTCGACCGGGCGGCCCGGCTCGCGGACGGCTTCATCTTCTCCGGCAGTCACGGTGTCGAGCAGGCCCTGGACGGCTGGAAGCGGCTCCGCGAGAAGGTGCACGGCCTCGGCCGCCCGGTCGAGGAGTTCGGCGGCAACTACGTGGTCATCGCCAGTGGCGGAACAGGCGACCTGACGGCGGAGATCGACGCCTGGCGCGCGGCCGGCGGAACCCACGTCTCCATCGCCACGATGGGCCGCGGCCTGGACTCCGCCGACGGCCACGTCGACTTCCTCGCCACGGTCGCGGCGGCGCTCAACCTGTCGTGACGAGTACGGCAAGGTCGCCGACGATAGGTGGGTCGGCGGGTGCGACAGTCAACCGTGACGAGCCGTGTGAGCCGTCCTCAGCTTGCTGCCTTCGAAATTCGGATTAGGTCGGGTGATGCTGTCGGCGAGCCCAGGGTACGTTTCTGGGTTAATCCGGGCGGGCAACGTTCGAGGCCGGATCAACGCCGACTCGGCTGCGCGGTCATCGACCGGTGATCGATGGCCGACCCACGGGCTGGCCAGGGCGCTGCCGCGGGACGAATGATGTCCTGGCTCAGGACGAGGACGAGGACGAGGTGAGCGTGGCTGGAACCCCCGAATCCGGTCTTACTTTCGCGTCCAGAAATGATCAATTTTTACGGCCGAAGATCCGCGAGATCACGGTCGGATTTCCTCTGACATGCGGACGGCCTGGAGTATCCGCTGCAAGCGGGCGCGGGGGACCTCGATCGCGGTCAGGTCCAGCATGTCGAGATCGGCTGTGCCCACCTGGGCTCGGACGAGCACGCGGGCGTCGTTCTTGGACAGTGTCCGTCCGTCCCGGGCGGCCCCGCGGATCACGCCCTCGCGTAGCACGTTCCCGAGCCGGCCGTGGGCCCGCTCGAGCAGCCAGCGCGCGGTGAAATCCGCAGCGGCCGGCCGGGTCTGACCTTCGGTTGCCCCTTCGGCGTCTTCCTCGGCACCGGTGCCCATCCCGGTGGCGACCAGGTCCGCACGGACGACCGCATGCCCGCCGCTCTCGTTCCCGCTCGCCCCGCGGGGACCTCCTACCGAGGTCGGTGGGAACGTGAGGCGGTACTTCGGGGCGATCAGGCTTGCGAGAGCGGCCCTGGCGCCGGGGGTCGACACATCGGGATGGTCGACCGGCACGACAAATCGGACCGTCCGCGCTGTCACGGCGAGCAGGCCGCGTAGCAGCAGCGGCCCCGGGTCGGCGGTGAGATCGACGACGACGTTCGCGTCGTCGTCGAGGGCCCGAAGGTAGTCCGAACCGGTGAACAGCGCGCGCAGCCCCAGCCTGCGTGCGTCTGGGGACCTGGTCGAGATGGCGTCGCCGACCACGGTCGTGGCCGGCCCGAGTTCGAGCCCGAGTTCGGCCTTACTCTCCAAAGACTGCGACCCGTGCGTGTAGATACGCAGGCCGAAGTTCTCGACCAGCCGGTCGAGGACCTTCCAGGTGCGGGTGGTCGGCGCGCACACGTACAGATCGCTCGCGCTGCCCACCGCCTGCGCGCCGTCATAGCGGTTGAATGCCGGCAGGATGGCCTCGAAGACGACACCGAACTGCTGCATGGACTGCTGTACCTGAAATCCCAGTGTGGGATGAAGGTGACTGTGGCCGTAAGCCACCGCCACCACCCCGTTCTTCCGGTCTCGCAGCCCGGCGAGTGCCCGCCCCAGGAAAAGGCCGACCCCTTCGGGGGTGTACGGCGGATCGGTGAGGACGAGATCCGCCCACTCCCGTGCCGCGGGAGGCAGCGTGAATCGCAGGTCGCCGAACAGCGTGCGGATCGCCAGCCCCTCGGCCCGCGCCGTGGCGTCGATGTAGTCCAGCGTCCGCTCGTCCAGGTCGACCACGGTGATCTCGGCGCCGGGCTGCCGGCGGGCCAGCGCCACCGAGGTCAGGTCGTGGTCGCCGACGAACAGCACCCGCCGGCCGGCCAGGTCGTAGCTGGTGTCGAGCCAGGCCGCGCGGCGGGCGAGCGTTCCGGCTGTCGCGGCCACGTGGTCGAGATCCCGGCGGGGCGCGGGGGCGTCCTTGATCAGCAGGGCCAGGGTGCCGAGCTCGTCGCCGTCGCGGTCGTCGCCCGCGGTGCCGGCCGGCTCCGGGCCGCCCAAGGCATCCATGCCACCCAGGGAGTCCAGGGCGAATCGGGTGCGATATTCGGCGATGACCTCCGGCCGTAGGCGATGACCGTAGTTGTTTTCGGTGAGATCCGGGCCAAGGCTGCGCAGAAGCTCCTCGACCGCCCGCCGCGGTGTCGCGGTCCGTGTTATCAGAACCTCGATCGGCTGGCTGCCGCGGGTCAACAGCGCGAGAATTTCGCGCAGTGGGCGGGAACGCACACCGTAGCCGGCGACATAGGCGGCGGCGTTGTCCATCGGGGCCTTACCGGCCAAGGACTCGTCCGTCGAGGATTTTTCGCCGGTCATGTTGACATTCATATCATCGGGGGAGTTGCCGTGGTCGGGTCGGTCCCGGACGTGCCGTGGAGGTCGGCGGGCGGCGACCGGCCGGGGGTGTCCCGGGTGGTGGTCGTCGGCGGCGGCTTCGCCGGGGTGAGTCTGCTGCGGCGGTTGGAATCCGCGCTGCCGGCCGCCCGCGCGGAACTCGCCGTGGTCTCGCCGGTCGACCACCTGCTGTACACCTCGCTGGTGCCGCAGGTCTGCGCCAGCACGGTGGAGCCGCGCCACCTGGCCGTGGCGCTGCGCGCCGTGCTGCGCCGCACGCTGCTGCGGCTCGGTGACGTCGTCGCCGCCGACCTGGCCGCGCGCACGGTCACGGTGCGCTCCGCGGACGCCGCGACCAGGACCGCCGGCTGGGACAGATTGGTCCTCGCGCCCGGCTCGGTCACCCGCACCCTGGACGTGCCCGGCCTCGACGAGCACGCCCTCGGGCTGAAGAACCTCGACGAGGCCGTGGCGCTGCGCGACCACGTCCTGCGCCGGCTGGAGCTGGCCGACGCCGCCGACGACCCGCGCCGCCGCGCCGCGCTGTGCACGTTCGTCGTGGTCGGCGGCGGCTACACCGGGACGGAGCTCGCCGCGCAGATGGTCGGGTTCACCCGGCACGCCGCCGCGGCCTACCAGCGGCTGCGGCCGTCCGACGTGCGCTGGCTGCTGGTCGACCACGCGCCGCGGGTGCTGCACGAGCTGTCACCGGCGCTGGGGATCCGGGCGGCCCGGGTACTCGCCGGGCGCGGGGTCGAAGTCCACCTGAGCACCTCGGTGGTGGAGATCGGCGCCGAGTCGGTCACGCTCAGCGCCGGCAGGCCGACGTTGCGCACCCGGACGAGCGTGCCGACCCACACCGTCGTCTGGTGCGCCGGGGTGAGCCCCAGCCCGCTCGTCGGCGCGCTCGGGCTGCCCACCGCGCACGGCCGGCTGATCGTGGACGAGTTCTTCCGCGTCCCCTCCGTGGACGGGGTGTTCGCGCTCGGGGACGCCGCCGCCGTCCCCGACGTGACGCGTGGGGGAGCGCCGGCCGGGCAGACCGCGCAGCACGCGATCCGCCAGGGCCGGGTGGCGGCCCGCAACGTGGCCGCCTCGCTCGGGTACGGCTCGCCGCGCCGGTACCGGCACCGTGACCTGGGCTTCGTGGTGGATCTCGGCGGCCGGGCCGCGGTGGCGAACCCGTTCGGCCTCACTCTGAGCGGGCCGCCGGCGGCCCTGCTGACCCGGGCGTACCACCTGGCCGCGCTCCCCGCGGGCGCGAACCGGGTCAGGGTGGCGACCGACTGGGTGCTCAACGGCGTGCTGGGTCCGGAGATCACCCACTTCGACGCGTCCGTCCCGGAACGGGCGGAGATCGCCACGTCGGAGCACACCCGGATCTACCAGCCCACACGCTGACAGGCCGCCGGGCCGCCGCCGGCCGGAGATCCAGAGTGCGTCGCGCCGCTTCGGTGGAATACATCCCTACGATCGCGGAAGTAGGTCGTGTTCTTACCGGTGTGTCGCGAGGCGCGGCGCGCCGAGACGAGGAGGCGCGGGATGGCGCTCGGCGCTCGGCTGGACCGGGCGCAGCAGAGCAGGCCGAGGATCGCGTTCCCGCTCGCGGTGATCTACAAGTTCGCGGAGGACCAGGGCGGCTACTTGGCCGCACTGATCGCGTTCTACGGATTCCTCTCCCTGTTCCCGCTGCTCCTGCTGCTCACGACCGGCCTCGGGTTCGTCCTCGCCGGGCACCCCGACCTCCAGGAGCAGGTGGTCAGCTCCGCGCTCAGCCAGTTCCCGATCATCGGTGACCAGCTTCGCAGCGACGTCCAGGCGCTGCGCGGGAGCGCCGCGGCGGTGGCGATCGGGGTGGCCGGCAGCATCTGGGGCAGCCTGGGGGTGGCCCGCGCGATCGGGAACGCGCTGGACACGGTCTGGGCGGTGCCGCGGCGCTCCCGGCCGAACCCGTTCTTCGCCCGGGTGCGCAGCTTCGGCCTCATCGGCCTGCTCGGGCTCGGTGTGGTGCTGACGACGCTGCTGTCGGCCATCACCACCCGGGCCGGCGACCTGGGTACCGGCCTCGGCATCGGGGCGCAGATCCTCGCGGTGGTGCTGGGTATCGCCGGGAACACCGGGCTGATCCTGGTCGCCTTCCGGCTGCTGACGGTCAAGTCGGTGTCGTTCGGCCAGATCCTGCCCGGGGCCACGCTCGCCGCCCTGGGCTGGCAGCTGCTCCAGTCGGCCGGCACCTACCTCCTCCAGTACCAGCTGCAGGGACGTACGCAGGTGTACGGCCTGTTCGCGTTGGTGCTGGGCCTCGTCACCTGGTTGTATCTCCTCTCCGCGGTGATCGTGTTCGCGATGGAGATCAACACGGTGCGCGCCGGTCGGCTCTACCCCCGGGCGCTGCTCACCCCGTTCGTGGACGATGTCGTCCTCACCGACTCCGACCGGCGGGTGTACACCGCGTACGCCCAGGCGGAGCAGTTCAAGAGCTTCCAGCAGGTCGACGTCTCCTTCGACGCCGCCCCCGCCGATCCCGCCGATCCCGCCGATCCCGCCGATCCCGCCGGCGATGGTCCCGCCACCGCCGCTGACGGCGCTGCCGCCGGCGGCGCCGTCGACCAGGATCGACCCATGGAGCTGACACACGCGATGCGCACGACGGGCACCTGCCGGCGGTTCCGGCCCGACCCGGTGCCCGACGACGTCCTCGTCGCCGCGTTCGACGCGGCCCGGTTCGGCCCGCAGGGCGGGAACCGGCAGCCGGTCCGGTTCGTGGTGGTCCGCGACCCGGAGCGCCGGCGGGTGCTCGCCGACCTCTACCTGGCCCGCTGGCAGCCCTACCTCGACGAGCGCGGGATCGGTACGCCGACCGAGGCCGACCATTTCGCGCGCACCCTGGCGGACGTCCCGGTGCTGGTCGTGGTGTGCGCGAAGCTCACGGCGCTGCATCCCACCGACACCGAGCTCGACCGGCTGAGCATCGTCGGCGGGGCGTCGGTCTACCCGATCGTGCAGAACCTCTGCCTCGCGCTGCGCGGCGCCGGGGTGGCCACCGCGCTGACGACGCTGCTGGTCGCCGACGAGCCGAAGATCGCCGAGCTGCTCGACATCCCGGACGGCTACGCCACCGCCGCGCACCTCGCGGTGGGCTATCCCGAGCGTGGTTTCCCGAGCAGCCTGCGGCGCCGTCCGGTCGAGGAACTCGTCTTCGGGGACGCCTTCGGCCGTCCGCTGGGCGAGACCGTGGGTGAGACCGGACGAGTGGGCGAGTCCGGCTGAATAGACGAGACTGGATGGATGACGCGAGAGCAGGTCGAGGTCGAGGTGACCGGAATCGTGCAGGGCGTCGGTTTCCGGCCCTTTCGTCTACGGGCTGGCCACCCGGCTCGGTCTGAGCGGCCAGGTCGCCAACGACGCTGAGGGCGTCCACATCGCGCTGGACGGCGCCGCCCCGGACATCGCCGCGTTCCTGGCCGCGCTGCGCGAGGAGGCGCCGCTGCTCGCCCAGATCGACAGCGTGGACGTCTCCGGCGGTCCCGCGCCGCCCGGAGCCGGGCCGGTGGCGCCGGGGTTCCGGATCGCCCCCAGCGACCCGGCCCGCGGCGGAGCCGGGCCGCGGACGCGGGTCTGCGCGGACAGCGCCACCTGCGCGGACTGCCTGGCCGAGCTCGCCGACCCGGCCGACCGGCGCTACCGCTACCCGTTCATCAACTGCACCAACTGCGGCCCCCGGTTCACGATCATCCGGGACGTCCCCTACGACCGGCCGGCCACGACGATGGCGGGGTTCCGGATGTGCGCGCGCTGCCGGGCGGAGTACGAGGACCCGGCCGACCGCCGCTTCCACGCCCAGCCGGTGTGCTGCCCGGACTGCGGCCCCACCCTCAGCTTCCAGCCCACCGCCTGCGCGCCCACCGTGTTCGAGTCCGCCGTGTTCGAGCCCCCCGGCGCCGCGGCGCCGGCGTCCGCCGGGCCGCTGGAGCGGGCCGCGGGGCTGCTGCGGGCCGGCGGGATCCTCGCGGTGAAGGGACTGGGCGGCTACCACCTGGCCGTGCTCGCCGCGGACGAGTCCGCGGTGGCGGCCCTGCGCCGGCGCAAGCACCGGGACGCCAAGCCGTTCGCCGTCATGGTGCGCGACCTGGCGACCGTCGAGGAGATGTGCTGCCTCGACCCCACCGCCCGCGTCCTGCTCACCGGACGGCGCCGGCCGATCGTCCTGGTCGAGCGCTGTCGGCGCGCCGGGCGGGTCGCCCCGTCGGTGGCACCGGGCACCGAGACGCTCGGCCTGATGCTGCCCTACACGCCGCTGCATCACCTCCTGCTCGGCCTGCTGCCCGGTCCGATCGTGCTGACCAGCGGCAACATCTCCGACGAGCCGATCGTGTACCGCGACGACGAGGCGTTCGCCGCGCTGCGCCCGGTCGCGGACGGCTTCCTCACCCACGACCGCGCCATCCACACCAGGCTCGACGACTCGGTGGCCCGGTCGGTGCGCGGCCGGGAGACCCTCGTGCGCCGCTCCCGCGGCTACGCCCCGGAACCGCTGGCGCTGCCCTGGGACGTCCACCGGCCGGTGCTGGCCTGCGGGGCCGAGCTGAAGAACACCGTGTGCCTGGCGGCGGGGCGGCGGGCGTACCTGTCCGGCCACATCGGGGACCTGGAGAACCACGAGACGCTGCGGTCGTTCGTCGGCGGGATCGACCATCTGCGCCGGCTGTTCGACATCTCGCCCGAGTTGGTCGCGCACGACCTGCACCCGGAGTACCTGTCCACGAAGTGGGCGCTGGAGCAGGACCTGCCGGTCGTCGGCGTGCAGCACCACCACGCGCACATCGCCTCCTGCCTGGCGGACAACGGCCAGCCCGGCCCGGTGCTCGGTGTCGCCTTCGACGGCCTCGGCTACGGCCCGGACGGCACCCTGTGGGGCGGCGAGTTCCTGTGGGCCGACCTGGCCGGCTTCACCCGGCTCGCGCATCTCGCGCCCGTCCCGATGCCCGGGGGCGCGGCCGCGGTCCGGGCCCCGTGGCGGATGGCCGCCGCCCACCTGCTCGCCGCCGGCGTCGACGACCAGGAGCGCCTCGCGGTCGCCCGCCGCAACGCCGACCGCTGGGCCGCGGTCACCGCCCTGGCCGGCGCCGGTACCGCCCCGTCCCCGGTGGGCGCCCCGCTGACCAGCAGCGTCGGACGGCTCTTCGACGCGGTCGCCGCCCTCGTCGGCGTCCGGGACACGATCACTTACGAGGGCCAGGCCGCCGTCGAGCTGGAGCGGATCGCCGCCCCCGGCGACTACGGCCGCTACCCGGCGAGCATCCCGGCGCCGGGCGCCGGCCTTCTGTCGCCGGGCGGCGGTGCTGTGCCGCCAGGCGGTGGTGCCGGGCCGCCGTCCGAGGGTGGTGCCATGCCGTCCGAGGGTGGTGCTGGGCCGTCAGGGGGCGGGCTGCGACTGCCGGGGGCCGATCTCATCCGTGGCGTCGTGGACGACCTGCGTGAGCGCGTCGACCCCGCGGTGATCGCCGCCCGCTTCCACAGCACGCTGGCCGGGCTCACCGTCGACACCTGCGTCGCCCTGTACGACCGACTCCCCGCGGCGCCGAGCGGCCCGGGCATTCCGGGGCTCCCGGCGGGAACGGCGGGAACGGCGGGAACGGTGGCGCTCTCCGGCGGGGTCTTCGGCAACCTGCGGCTGCTCGGTGAGATCGTGGACGGGCTGGTCGACCGGGGCTTCACCGTCCTGACCCACTCCCGGGTGCCCTGCAACGACGGCGGGATCAGCCTCGGTCAGGCGGTGGTCGCGAACGCCCGCGGCCAGCGGCGCACCTGACCGACCGGCGGTGCGCACGGAACCGGACGAAACCGCACCGAACAAAGCCGTGCGCACCGGAACAAAAGTCCCGCGCGCCGGGCCGGTCTACTCGCCATTTGGCATCCTGCTCGCCGTTTCTGGGCGAAATTGGCGGGAAACTCTGCCTGAAACGGCGAGAAGGAAATCAAACGGCGAGGAGCCGAGCTCCAGAAGCGGCGGGCTCCAGGGCTGGGCGGCGAGAACAGGGAGCGGGGTGAATCAGGACGGGCCGCCGGTGGCCGGCGGGCCTGATCGCGCGCGCAGCCAGTCGTACCAGTCGGTGAGCCCGGTGCCGGCGGTCGCCGACACCGGCAGCACCGGGGCGGACGGGTTGACCAGCCGTACGGACCCGGCGAACAGGTCGCCGTCGAAGGCCAGGTAGGGCAGCAGGTCGACCTTGGTGAGCAGGACCAGGTCGGCGACCCGGTACATGTGCGGGTACTTGCTGGGCTTGTCCTCGCCCTCGGTGACCGAGGCGAGCACCACCCGGGCGGACTCCCCGAGGTCGAACAGCCCCGGGCAGACCAGGTTGCCGACGTTCTCGATCAGCACCACCGCCCCGGGCGGCGGGTCCAGCTCCCGCAGGGCCCGCCCGACCGTCGCCGCCTCCAGATGACAGCCGGTGCCGGTGTTCACCTGGACGGCGCGGGCACCGGTGGCGCGGATGCGCTCGGCGTCCAGCGGTGTCTCCTGGTCGCCTTCGATGACGGCGCAGGTGACAGTCCCCGCGACGGCGCGGATCGTGTGCTCCAGCAGCGTCGTCTTGCCCGCGCCCGGCGAGCTCATCAGGTTGACGGCCGACACCCGCCGGGCCGCCAGCCATGCCCGGTTGTCCTCCGCTGACTCAGTGTTGCGCGCCAGCACGTCCAGCTCCAGCCGCAGCGTCCGCGTTCCGGCCGGCTCCGTGGTTCTCGCCGGTGCCGCCGTCGCCGAGGAGACGGTCGCCTCCTGGCTGCCACAGCCGCAGGTACCGCACATCAGGCCACCTCCGCTCCCACAGTCCTCCCGCTCGATCAGGGCTCCCGCCAGCGGCTCCCGTCCGACCCGCTCGGCCACCGCTGCCACCGGGCGTCAGCGCACCTCGACGGCGGTGATCCGGACCTGCTCACCGCCGGTCAGCTCGATCTCGCGGCTCCCGCAGCCACACGGCGTGAGCAGGTCCGGCAGGTCGACGTCCGCCCCGCACCGCCGGCAGTGGCCCCGCCCGGGCGGCTCGGCGATGTCGAGCCGGGCGCCGTCGAGCGACGTCCCGGCGGCGACCAGGTCGAAGCAGAAGCGCAGCGGCGAGGTCATCACCCCGGACAGCCGCCCGACCTCGAGGGCCACCCGGGTCACCCGGACGTCGTCCGGGACCCGCCGGGCGACCATGTCGACCAGTTCGACGGTGACCGAGAGCTCGTGCACCGCTGCCGCCGGCCCGGTCAGCAGATCCGCGGCAGCGGGTCGCCGACCAGCAGGTCGACGATGCGGGTCCCGCCGAACGCGGTGTTGAGCAGCACCATGCCCGGTGGGTCGTCGGCGATCCGCCCGATCACCGCCGCGTCCACGCCCAGCGGGTGCGAGCGCAGCGCCGCCAGCGCCGCCTCCGTCGCCTCCGCGGCGACGACGACCACCATCCGGCCCTCGCAGGCCACGTACAGCGGGTCGAGACCGAGCAGCTCGCAGGCGCCGCGCACGGTGGGCCGCACCGGCACCGCGTCCTCGTCGACGATCACCCCGACACCGGCGGCGGTCGCGACCTCGTTGAGGATCGTCGCCACCCCGCCGCGGGTCGCGTCGCGCATCGCCCGCACCCCCGGACCGTCCGCCGGCGCGCCGACCGCGGTCAGCAGCCGGGACGTCAGCCCGGCCAGCGAGGCGGTGTCGGAGGTGACGTCCGCGCTGATGTCGAGCTCACCGCGGGCCAGCAGCACCGTGATCCCGTGGTCGCCGATCGGCCCGGTGACCAGGACGGTGTCGCCCGGTCGGGCCCGCGCGGCTCCCAGGTGGACGTCCGCCGGCACGAGCCCGACCCCGGTGGTCGTGACGTAGCAGCCGTCGGCGCGCCCGCGCTGGACGACCTTCGTGTCCCCGGTGACGATCGACACCCCCGCGTCGGTGGCCGCGCGGGCCATCGACGCCACGATCCGGCGCAGGTCGTCGACGGCCAGCCCCTCCTCGAGGATGACCGCGCAGGCCAGGTGCAGCGGACACGCCCCGGCGACCGCCAGGTCGTTGACCGTGCCGTTCACGGCGAGGTCACCGATGTCACCACCGGGGAAGAACAGCGGGGTCACGACGAACGAGTCGGTCGTCAGCGCCAGGCGCGTCCCGTCGGCGCTGAACACCGCCGCGTCCTCGAGCGGCTCCAGCAGCGGGTTGCGCAGCTCTTCCAGGAACACGGCGTCGACGAGGGTCGCGGTGGCCTTGCCGCCGGCGCCGTGCGCCGAGGTGATGTGGGTGTCGCGCAGCTTCGGCCGGCGCCGCCGCGCGGCCTCGACCCGGCCCAGGACACCGCTCTCGCTCCGATCGGCCGCGGTTCTCGTCCCGGCCGCCGTCCTCGTCGTGGTCATGAGCGACTCAGCTCCTTCGCGGGCCCGGTGGCGCGGTGCCGGGCGCGGCCGAAGTTGTAGTAGGCCGCGCAGGCGCCCTCCGGGGAGACCATGCAGGCGCCGATCGGCGTCTCCGGGGTGCAGCCGGTGCCGAAGACCTTGCACTCCCATGGCTTGATGACCCCGGTCAGCACCTCGCCGCACTGGCAGGCCTTCGGGTCCTCGACCCGGGCGCCCGGCGGGGCGAAGATCCGCTCGGCGTCGAAGGCGGCGTACCGCTCCCGCACCCGCATCGCCGACCACGGGATGCGTCCCAGCCCGCGCCACTCGAAGTCCGGCCGTGGCTCCAGCACCTCGTCGATCACGGCGAGCGCGACCGGGTTGCCCGCGGCCGCCACCACCCGGGTGTACTGGTTCTCCACCTCGCAACGCCCGTCGCGCAGCTGCCGCAGCAGCTGGTGGATGGACTGCAGGATGTCCAGCGGCTCGAACCCGGAGACCACCAGCGGCCGGCCGTAGTCGCGGGGGATGAAGTCGTACGGCCGGCAGCCGATCACCGTCGAGACGTGTCCCGGGCCGACGAACCCGTCGATGCGCACGTCGGGGGAGTCCAGGATCGCCCGCAGCGCCGGCACGATCGTGATGTGGTTGCAGAAGACCGAGAAGTTCCGCAGCCCCTCGGCCGCCGCCCGCCGCACCGTCAGCGCGGTGGACGGCGTCGTCGTCTCGAAGCCGATCGCCATGAACACGACCCGCCGGTCCGGGTTCGCCCGCGCGATCTTCAGCGAGTCCAGCGGCGAGTAGACCATCCGGATGTCGGTGCCCTCGGCGTTGGCGTCGAAGAACGAGCCGTGGCTGCCGGGCACCCGCATCATGTCGCCGAACGAGGTCATGATGACGCCGTCCTGGCGGGCGATGTGCATGGCGTCGTCGACCCGTCCCATCGGGATGACGCACACCGGGCAGCCCGGCCCGTGCACCAGCGAGACCGCCGGTGGCAGGTGGTCCTCCAGTCCGTGCTTGTAGATCGTGTGCGTGTGCCCGCCGCACACCTCCATGAACGCGTAGGCCCGGCCCGGCTCGCAGAGCCCGGCGATCCGGGCGGACAGCGCCCGTGCGGTGCCCGCGTCCCGGTACTCGTCGACGAAGCGCATCTCCTCCGCCTCTCCGTGGTCGATCGCCGCCCCGCGTGGCCCGTCGCCCGTGCCGGCCGATGGACCGTGCTAGTCGATGGATGAGGCGCGCAGCGCGGCCAGCTCGTCGTCGTAGGCGCGCCCGATTCCGGTGAGGAAGTCCAGCGCCGCGCGCGCCTCGGCCTCGTCGATCAGGGAGAGGGCGAACCCGACGTGGATGAGGACCCAGTCCCCGGGGTGCGGCGGACGCTCGTCGAGCAGCCCGATGTTGATCGCCCGTCGCACCCCGCTGACGTCCACCGTCGCGATGTCCGGGCGGTCCGGTCGGATCTCCACGACCTCACCCGGAATGCCGAGACACACTCCGATCACATCCTGCTGAACTCGAGATACCGGCGGAGATCGGGGGCGATGACGGCGGCGGCGCCGGCTCCCAGCACGACCGCTGTGAACACCATCCAGTGCGACATGATCATTCCTCCCGTCGGGTTTCGATCCGCCCGACCGCGATCTCGGGCGGGCCGTCAGGTCCGGGCCGGTCGCCGGCGCCCGTCGGCGGGTGACCGGAGACGACCGACCGGACGAGGCGCGCCGCCGGCTCGACGGCCGCCGCCACCGGCGGCGAGAGCCCGACCCGGTGATCCACCGAGGCCGGCTCGCAACCGACCAGCAGCACTCGGTCGAGATGCCCGCCGAGCGTGCCGACCAGGTCGAGGACGGCGTCCGGGCGCATCCCGTGCGCGTCGACGTCGGACGGCGCCCGCACGTCGGTCAGGTCCACGAGGGACACCGTTCCCGGTTCGTACCCGCGCCCGAGCGTGTCGACGAGCACCACCGCCGAGTAACCGCCGGAGCACAGGTCGAAGGCGAGGTGCAGCCCGCTGGTCCCGTAGTCGGCGACGGTCACCCGCGGCGGTGGGCCGGTGCGCCGCAGATGACGGGCGACCTGCACGCCGAAGCCGTCGTCACCGAGCAGGATGTTGCCGACGCCGGCCACCAGCGTGCTCACCGGTCCACCATCCAGCTCATCGTCGCTCCAGCTCGTCGGGGGTGAAGTACAGGAACCGGCCGAACTCGCGGCGCAGGTCCGCGCCGGGGTCGTCGTCCAGGGTGACCGCCACGTGGGTCCGGCCGTCCACGTCATGCAGGACGGCGGCGACGGTGGCGGCGCGGCCGTCGACGAACATGTCCTGCGCGTCGCTGCCGCTCGCGGCGGTACCCGCGCTCGCCAGACCGGTCAGGGGGCCGGTAAGCATCCGTCCGGGCCGGGGCCGCAGCCACACCGCGCTGCCCACCTCCGGCGCCGTGCCCGCCGTCGTGTCGGCCGTGGCCGCCGGCGTGCCCGACGCCAACCACGGCGGCGGGCCTGGTGACCGTGCGCCGGGCGGCGGGGGGTCGGGCGGTGGGGCGACCCGGCCGCGGCCGTGCAGCTTCCCGGCCATCGCCGGGGCGAGCTCCGCGACCGACGCGAGCAGCTCGGCGGCCCGTGGGTCGCCCGCGCGCGCCGCCAGCTTCTCCGCGTCGGTGAGCGTGGACGTCCGCAGCGCGAGCATCTCGTCGATCTCGGTGGCGTCGCAGAACGTGGCCGGGCTCTCCGCCGCGATCTCGGGATGGTCGGGCAGGATGATCGGCGCGGCGAGCAGCATGTCCGGACGGCCCGAGCGGCCCGAGCCGTGCGGGTGGTCGAGGAGCGTGGGCCACAGCCGCTCGTTGACGCAGGCCCGCGCGGCGTCCGCCGCCCACTCCGGCGGGTCGGACAACGAGAGGAAGCACCCGCCGTACGCCCGGGCCACCACCTGGGCGGCGATGAACGCCCGGCCCAGCGCCGCGTCCCGGTCGGCCGCCGGGTCCGGCCGGAGCGGGCCGTCCCGCCCGTCCCGCCCGGGCTCGCTGCCGCGGTCGGCGGGTGGCTGGCAGGGCCAGGCGGAGACGTTGCGGATGGTGGCGCGGATCCGGAACCCGCCGTAGGGGCCGGGCAGCGCCCGCGCGCCGAGCAGCAGCTCGCCGCGTCCCGGTCCCGGCCCGCCGAGCACCAGACCCCGCCGGACGGGCGCGCCGGTCAGCTCGCCGACCCGCACGGACAGCGCGGCCGCCGCGTTGCCGCGGGCACCGCCGCCCTCCCACAGCCATCGGGCACCGATCCGAAGCGTCGTGCCCGGGCCGCCGTCCAGGAGGAACTCGGTGCGGGCGGTGGAGTGCTCGCCGGCGCCGGACGCGGCGAACGCCGGGGGCATCAGCACGCCGAACTGCCAGTGGTGCCGGTTCTTCAGCGCGTCGTCCCGGTAGGGGTAGAGGAGGTAACCCTCGTAGAGGACGGTGTCCGACACCGCGCGCGCCGCGTCGTCGAGGAAGCCGACTGGGTCGGCCTGACCGGGGCTGCCGGCCGTGCCGTGGGTGACGTCGGCGATGTGCGGGCTCATCGTGCCGCTCCGGACAGCGGGGCCGCCTGGGACAGCAGGGAGGTGATCGCGGCGTCCGCGGTCGGGATCGCGTGGTCGAGCCGGTACCGCGCGAGCGCGTCGACGGTGCGCCGGTCCAGTCGCAGCCAGGCCTCGCCGGGGAAGTACATGTCGATCAGCTCCCGCCAGGTCGCGACCGGCAGCCGGTAGCCGGCCTCCAGATGCCAGGGCACCGGCTCGACCCGCAGGCCGTTCGGGCCGATCCCGAACACCGTCCCGCTGAACATCAGCCGCAGCGGGATCACCCCGTCGCGCAGCGAGCCGAAGTAGCGGCCGGCGGCGACCTCGAGGTCGTAACCGCAGGGCACGGCGAGGTCGGTCTCGGTGGCGCCGGTGAAGCCGGGGACCACCGTGGAGACCGTGGCGAACTGGATCGGGTGCGGCGGCCCCGGGCCCGTCCCGAACAGGTGGGTGAGCGCGCGGGACTCGGCGGGGTCGTAACGCCGGGCTCCCGGCTCGATGCGGATCTGGCAGCGCAGCGCCAGCGCGTGCAGCCGTTCGCCGCCGTGTTCGCCGACACGGAGCCGGAACAGCAGCGTCGGGGCCGCCGCGTGGCGCTGCGGTGCGACGTCGAGGCAGTCGAAGCTCAGGTCAGCCATCGCGGGCCCCCGCACTGCCGCCGCGTGGACGCGCGGGTGACCCAGTGCCGTCGGGCGAACCGGCCCGGCGGCGGGCGTCGGCGAGGAAGTCGGCGAGGCGCTGCCGGGCCTGGGCGCCGCCGTCGAAGCCGTGCCAGTGCAGCCGCAGCTCGCCGACGAGCCGGTAGCAGGCGTCGATCGGCAGCAGGTAGCCGCTCTGGCCGTCCCGGGTCGTGTGCACGAGCAGGCCCTCGACCTCGGGGGTGAGCTGCCAGCCGACCGCGGCGGCCAGGTCGGCGCCGAAGCCGCCGGCCGTCGTGGTGGCGGGCAGCTCGCAGTGCGTCGCTCCGGCCGGGCTCGGGTAGAACGCGCCCACCGCCCCGTCGTGGATCACGAAGAAGGCCAGCCCGACGGGGATGCCCGCGGCCGCGAGCAGCTCGGCCCCGGCGGGGAACGTCGCGGCGAACAGGTATCTCGTCGGCACCGCCCGGTAACGGCCGCCGCCGGCGCCGGCGCGGGTGAACAGCAGCCGGCAGCCGGGACACGAGCAGAGGATGGACCGGCCGTCCAGGTCCGCGACGTGCCCGTGCCCCTCGGTGATCCGCTCGCCGCAGAGCTCGCAGCGCGCCGCGGCGGTGCCGGTGCCGGTGCCGGCGGTGGCGGGGCCGGGCGTGAGATAGCGGCGCAGTGTCGCGGTCACGACGCGCTCACCGCCACCACCGGGAGCAGGGCCCGCCCCGCGGCGAGGTCGCCGGGCGAGGTGGCCCCGGTCCCCTCGACCAGCACGGTCACCTCGGGGGCGGCCGCTTCGACGGCGTCCTCGACCGCGGCGACCAGCGCCGGGCCCGGCGGCCGGCCCGACGAGCGGACGGTGACGGTCTGCCCGCCCTCCGGTCCGCTGATCTCCAGGCGGAGGGCGTGGGCCCTCCCGCCGAGCCGCTCGACGGCCTCCTCGACCCGGCGCCGGGTGCTCACCGGGTGCAGGCCGTGCATCGCCAGCAGCGCCCCGAGATGGGGCTGCGCCGTGAAGTCCCGTACCTTCTCCGGACCCGCGATCGCCGTCAGCTGGGCCAGGCCCGCCCCGTAGAACTCCATCAGTGCCCGGACGATCTCTTCGGCGAGCACCCTGGTCCGGCTGTCGCCCAGCCGCTCCAGCCGGGTGAGCAGATCGTCCACCCGGGCCGCCGCCGCCCGCGGGTCGGTGCTCACGGCCTCCGTTCCCACCGTCATCGTGATCACCCGGCGGGGGTGAAGGCGTGCGGGGTGTGGACGACGTCCAACGTGCGCCCGGCGCCGGTGTGCATGTGCACCCCGCAGGGCAGGCACGGGTCGAAGCTGCGGACGGTGCGCATGATGTCGATCCCCTTGAACGACTCCGGCGGGTTCCGCTCGAAGATCGGGGTGTTCTGCACCGCGTCCTCGTACGGGCCGGGGGTGCCGTACACGTCGCGCACGCTGGCGTTCCACGGTGTCGGCGGGTACGGGTGGTAGTTCGCGATCCGGCCGTCCCGGATGACCATGTGGTGCGACAGGACCCCGCGTACGGCCTCGGTGAACCCGCAGCTCACGGCGTTGTCGGGGACGTCGAACGGCTCCCACGTCTTCGAGTGGCCGGCCCGGACCTCGGCCAGCGCCCGCTCGGCGAAGTACAGCGCGCAGGCCGCCGCGTACGCCTGGAAGTAGGTGCGGGCGCGGTTGCGCTCCAGGGTGTTGCTGAAGCGGGGGATCGTCCACTCGTAGGTCCGCTCGCCGACCGTCGCCGACCTCGGCAGCGTGATCCGCACGCTGTGCCCGGTCGCGCGGACGTGGCCGATGTCGACCAGCCCGGACAGCGCCGTGCTCCACAGCCGGGCGATCGGGCCGCCGCCGGTGTCGAGGGGCAGATGGTCGGTGCCGTCGAACCAGCGCGGCGACATCACCCACGAGTACCTGTCGTCGAAGTCCCGCCGGCCGGGGCGCGGGATCGTGGTCTGGTTCCACGGGTGCCGCCGGTCGACCAGGTTCCCCAGCGGGTCGCGGGTGACGAACATCGGCTGGTCGTCCCAGTCGTCGTAGTACGAACTGCCGAGCAGGACGCGGATGCCGAGGTTGATGTCGACGAGGCTGTTCGTGACCAGCTCACCGTCGACGACCACGCCCGGGGTGACGAACATGCTCCGGCCCCAGTCGGCCATGTTCCGGTAGGTGAAGTCGCAGCGTTCCGGCTCGTTGAACGCCCCCCAGCAGCCGAGCAGGATCCGCCGCCGGCCGACCTCCTCGTAGCCGGGCAGCGCCTTGTAGAAGAAGTCGAAGAGATCGTCGTGCATGGGGACGACGCGCTTGAGGAACTCGATGTAGCGCATCAGCCGGGTGAGGTAGTCGGTGAACAGCTGGACGGAGGCCACCGTGCCCACGCCGCCCGGGTAGAGCGTGGACGGATGGACGTGGCGCCCCTCCATCAGGCAGAACATCTCGCGGGTGAGCCGGCTCATCCCCAGCGCCTCGCGGTAGAACTCGCCCTCGATCGGGTTGAGGGCGTGCATGATGTCGCCGATGGTCCGGTAGCCGTGCTCGTCGGCGTGCGGCGACTCGGTGGCCCGGGCCAGCTCGAGCACCTCGGGATTGGTCTCGCCGACCATCCTCTCGCAGTAGTCGACTCCCACCAGGTTCTCCTGGTAGATGCAGTGGTCGAACATGTACTCGGCGGCCTCGCCCAGATTGATGATCCATTCGGCGAGCGGCGGCGGCCGCACGCCGTAGGCCATGTTCTGCGCGTACACGGAGCAGGTGGCGTGGTTGTCCCCGCAGATGCCGCAGATGCGGCTGGTGATGAAGTGGGCGTCGCGGGGGTCCTTGTCCTTCATGAAGATGCTGTAGCCGCGGAAGATGGACGACGTGCTGTGGCATTCGACCACCCGGCGGGCAGGCCAGTCGATCTTCGTGTAGATGCCGAGGCTCCCGACGATGCGGGTGATCGGATCCCAGGACATCTCGAGCAGGCGGGCGTCCCGGGCGTCGGTCGCCGTGTGCTCCGAGGCGGTCGTCATGCCAGCACCTTCTCCCGCTGATCCTCGGTCTGGCCGGGGTGACCGGCGTGGACGTCCCGGTGCCGCCAGCGCGGCTCGGTGTCGGCCTTGCGCATCGTGATGGCGCGCAGCCGGCGGATGACCGCGCCGTACAGGCCGCTCGCGGTGGTCGAGACGTGGGCGCCGGGTGGCTCGTCCATGAACGGCATGAACCGGTCGGGGAAGCCCGGCATGGTGCACGCGATGCAGATCCCGCCGACGTTCGGGCAGCCCCCCACCCCGTTGATCCAGCCACGCTTGGGGACGTTGCACTTCACCACCGGCCCCCAGCAGCCGATCTTCACCAGGCACTGCGGGGTGCCGTACTCCGTGGTGAACTGGCCTTCCTCGTAGTACCCGGCCCGGTCGCAGCCCTGGTGCACGGTGGCGCCGAACAGCCACCGGGGGCGGAGCTGCTCGTCGAGGGGGATCATCGGCGCCTGCCCGCTCGCCTGGTAGAGCAGGTAGGTGATCGTCTCCGAGAGGTTGTCCGGCTGGACGGGGCAGCCCGGCACGCACACGATCGGGATCCGCGCCTTCGACTTCCAGTCCCAGCCGAGATAGTCGGGGACCCCCATCGCCCCGGTCGGATTCCCGGCCATCGCGTGGATGCCGCCGTAGGTGGCGCACGTTCCCGCGGCGAGGACCGCCAGTGCCTTCGGCGCGAGGCGGTCGAGCCAGGTGCTCGTGGTCACCGGCTGGCGGGTCACCGGGTCGTTCCCGAAACCGCTCCAGTAGCCGTCGCCGGTGATCAGGTCCTCGTTCGGGATGGAGCCCTCGACGACCAGCACGAACGGGTCGAGCTCGCCGTGGTCGGCCTTACGGAACCATTCGATGAAGGTGTCGGCGCCCTGCTCCGGCCCGGACTCGAAGTCGATGAGCGGCCAGTGGACGCTGACCTTCGGCAGGCCCGGCAGGGTGCCCAGAACGATGTCCTCGATGCTGGGCTGGGTGGCGGCGGTGAGCGCCACCGAGTCTCCGTCGCAGCTGAGTCCGGCGTTGATCCAGAGAATGTGGATCGGATCCTCGACTGTGGACACGGTTCCCCCACCCCTTCCGGTCACTCGCCGGTCACTCACACGACGGCGATCGCCTCCCCGGCGTGCACCAGGACGGTGTCGCCGGCCCGCGCCTGCACAAGCGCGATGCTGATCTCCGTCACGCCCGCCGACGCCCGTGCCAGGGCCAGCCCGCCCTCCTCCAGGCGGACGACCTCCATCTCGATCACGTCGTCCGAACAGGTCACGCAGGAGCCGGTCGGCGCGGCGGACGGGTGGCCGGCGGTCAGATCGGTCAGCTCGCCGGCCGGGTGGCAAGGCGGGGCGCTCGGACCAGATACCTCAGCAGGGTCCTTGCAGCGCGTGTTCATAGCCTAACGGTACGTCTGTGATGTGAGCGGCACCACCGGGCGCCGCGGGGCTCCGCGCCGGCCTCCCGGCCACCCCGGAGAGGCGGCGCGCCATACCCTCGAGGCATGGTCTTCGCCCGGTTGCGTGATCTTGTCGCCGGCGGTGGCGTCGCGGTGCTCACCGGAGCGGGGCTGTCGACCGACTCGGGGATTCCCGACTACCGGGGGCCGAACGGCTCGCTGCGCCGGCACACGCCGATGACCTACCAGCAGTTCAACCGGGACGCCGCGGCCCGGCGCCGGTACTGGGCGCGCAGCCACCTCGGCTGGCGCCATGTCGCCGGGGCGCGCCCCAACGCCGGGCACCGCGCCCTGGCGGAGCTGGAGGCCGCCGGCCTGCTCGACGGCGTCATCACCCAGAACGTCGACGGGCTGCACCGGGCCGCCGGGTCGCGCCGGGTCATCGACCTGCACGGCGAGCTCGCCCGGGTCCGCTGCCGGTCCTGCGGGGCGCTGAGCGCGCGCGCCGAGCTGGATCGCCGCCTGCGCGCGGCGAACCCGGGCTTCGCCGCCGGGGTGGCCGCCGCGTCGCCGCTGGGCGCCGAGGTGAACCCGGACGGCGACGTCACCCTCCCGGACGAGGCGATCGACGGCTTCGTCGTGGTCGGGTGCACCGACTGCGGCGGCGACCTGGAACCGGACGTGGTCTTCTTCGGTGCCACGGTCCCGCCGGCGCGGCTGGCGACCGCGGTCGGGCTGGTCGAGAACTCCCGGGGGCTGCTCGTGCTCGGATCATCGTTGATGGTCATGTCGGGCTACCGGTTCGTGCTGCGGGCGGGCGAGCTCGGCCTCCCGGTCGGGATCGTGAACCAGGGCCCGACCCGTGGCGACGCGCGGGCGGAGTTCACCGTCGACGCCCCGCTCGGCGCCGTCCTGCCCCGCCTCGCCACCGAACTGCTCGGCGCGGCCGCCTGATGGCCACCAGCGCCGAGCACGCCCCCGAGCACGCGGCTGAGCACGCCGCCGTGCCGGCGGACGTCGGCCGCGCCCTGCGTGCCGCCGGGCCGGGCGACGTCGCCGCGCTCGTCGGGCTGATCGAGTCCGCCTACCGGGGCGAGCGCAGCCGCGCCGGCTGGACCACCGAGGCCGACCTGCTGGGCGGCCAGCGCACCGACCCGGAGATGCTCGCCGCCGCGCTCGCCCAGCCCGACATCCGGATGCTGCTCGCGCTCGACCCGACCGGGGAGCCGGTCGGCTGCTGCCAGCTCCAGCGGCGTCCCGACGGGGCCTACTTCGGCATGTTCGCCGTCCGGCCGGACCTCCAGGGCCGGGGGACCGGGGACCGGCTGCTCACCGCCGCGGAGGCGTTCGCCCGCGACGAGTGGGCGGCGGCCCGGATGGAGCTGTACGTCATCTCGCTGCGCGCCGAGCTGATCGCCTGGTACGAGCGGCGCGGCTACCGGCGCACGGACCGCCACGAGCCCTTCCCCTACGGGGACGCGCGGTTCGGTGTGCCGCTGCGCGACGACCTGGCCTTCGCCGTGCTGGAGAAGGACCTCGGCCACCGCGTCGACGTCGGCGGCCTCGCGCTGCACGTGGAGACCTGGACGGGTGAGGCGCCCACGGCCACCCCGCTGCTGCTCCTGCACGGCATCGGCGGGAGCACCCGGGACTGGGCCGGGGTGTCCCGCCAGCTCGCCGGCGTCGTGTCGAGCCGGGTCGTGGCCTACGACCACCGCGGCCACGGGACCAGCGGGCGTGCGGCCCGCTCGGAGTACACCTTCGACCACCTCGTGCGCGATCTGGAGACGGTCGTCGCGACGCTGGAACTGGCGCCGCTGCACCTGCTCGGGCATTCCATGGGCGGTGTGGTCGCGCTCCGGTACGCCCTGGCCCATCCCGAGGCCGTCCGGTCGCTGATCCTGATGGACACCGCGGCGGCGCCGGCGGGCGGTGACCACCTGCTGGCCCGGGTGGGCATGGGCGCGCTCATGGAGGGCATCGCCGCCGCGACCGCGCTGCTGGGGCACGGGGACCACGTCGACCCGGCCGCCCTCGCCGCCTTCGGCCACGAGCTCAACGGCTACCCCTCGATGATCGACCGGCTGGGTGAGATCCGCTGCCCCACGACGATCATCGTCGGCGAGCGGGACGTCCTGCTGCGCGGGGCCGCGCGGGATCTGGCCGGCGCGATCGACGGGTCCCGGCTCGCGGTGATCGCCGGCGCCGATCACAACCCGCAGGCCAGCCACCCGCAGGGCTGGCTCAGCGCGATGGAGCGTCACGCCGCCTTCTGAGAAGCGCGGCCATTCATTTTCCGGCCGGGTGGGAGTGTCCGCGGTCACGGGTTCTTCGTACGACAGAATTTAGGACGTACTGAGATTTCGAGGCGGGATGGTGGCCTGCTTGGCAGCCCGCCCTGGGTCAATGGACAATGGGTTCATGGCCGCTGGGGAAGATCCGCATCTGTCGTCGGTACGACCCGTCGAGCCCACCCCGCCGGACGGCTGCGGCGAGTGTCTGCGGGTCGGTTCGCAATGGGTGCACCTGAGGCTGTGTCTCACATGTGGCAATGTGGGGTGTTGCGACTCCTCTCCGTTGCGGCACGCCCGGGCCCACGCGCACACCCACGACCACCCCATCGTCCGCTCGTACGAACCGGGCGAGGACTGGCGCTGGTGCTATGTGGACGAGGCCTATGTCTAGGAAGTTCCGGGCCCGCCCCTCGCGGAGCGGGCCCGGCCCGCGGACAGCGGGTCACCGGCGCTCGCCCGCCGGTGTCCGGACCACCGACCCGCGGAGGGGCTACCGGCCGACCGGGTGATGCTGGTGGCGGCTCGCCCACAGCGGTGCGACGAGCGCGACCAGGGCGACGGCGACACCGACCTGAAGAACGTGTCGAATCCAGTCGATGCCCGATGTGTTACGAACACCGATGGCGCTGGCGATCACATTTCCAATCAGGGCGCCGACTATACCGAGGACTACGGTGAGCCAGATCGGGATATCCTGCCGCCCGCGCAGGATGAGCCGGGCGAGAAGACCGATGACTAGACCTGCCAGCACTATCCAAATAATTTGAAACACGACGGACTGCCCCCTGGGTCGGGTGATGACTACCCCTCGGGTGTCCCCTCCTCGCAGGCATCGCAAACTGTGTCGTCGACCAGACAGGAATCATGCGGATGACGTTGATGGCGGAACGCAGTGAGAACGGTGCGCCGTTCGACACGGGTGTTCGGCTGCTTGCGCCGGACGGCACTCTCGTCGACGACCCGCGTTTCACTCTGCGTGCTGATTCCCGGCAGACGGAGTCGTTCTACCGGGAGATGGTGCGGGCGCGCCGCCTCGACGAGGAGGCCACGGCGCTGCAGCGCCAGGGCGAGCTGGTCCTGTGGATTCCGCTGCGGGGCCAGGAGGCCGCGCAGGTGGGCTCGGCGGCCGCCGCCGGCCGGGCCGACTTCCTCTTCCCCAGCTACCGCGAGCACGCCGTGGTGTGGCACCGCGGCGTCCCCCCGGTCGAGGCGCTGCGCCTGCTGCGGGGCGTCACGCACGGTGGCTGGGATCCCGAGGCGTACAACGTGGCCAACTACGTGCTGGTGCTGGCGTCGCAGACCCTGCACGCGGTGGGCTACGCCCTGGGGGTCCGCCTCGACGGGGCGGCCGACCAGGCGGTGATGGTCTACCTCGGCGACGGCGCGATGAGCCAGGGGGACGCGAACGAGGCGTTCGTCTGGGCGGCGAGCTTCGGCGCGCCGGTGGTGTTCTTCTGCCAGAACAACCAGTGGGCGATCTCCACGCCCAGCGCGCGCCAGTCGCCCGTCCCGCTGGCCCACCGCGCGGCGGGCTTCGGCTTCCCCGGCGTGCGGGTGGACGGCAACGACGTGCTCGCGGTGCACGCGGTGACCAGCTGGGCCCTGGAGCACGCCCGCTCCGGGCGCGGGCCCGTCCTGATCGAGGCGAACACCTACCGGATGGCGCCGCACACCACGTCCGACGACGCCAGCAGGTACCAGGAGGCCGCCGAGGTCGCGGCGTGGCGGGAGCGCGACCCGATCGACCGGGTCGCGCTGCTGCTCGGCCGCACGCACGACGCGGCCTGGTTCGACGGGGTGCGGGCGGAGGCGGAGGAGGCCGCGGCCACCCTGCGCCGGGAGTGCCTGGCCCTGCCCGACCCGGCCCCGCGCACCCTGTTGGATCACGTGCTCGTGGGTGGCTCCCCGCTACTTCGGGAGCAGCGGGGTGAGATCTGGGAGGGTTGACGCCGTGATAGACGTTGAACTCCGCGGCGTGTCCGACTCCCAGCCCGGGGCTGACGAGCGCCCCGCCGACCCCCAGATCGCCGTGGTGCGGATCGACCGGCCCGAGCGCCGCAACGCGCTGGACACCGAGCACTGCCTCGGCCTGCGCGCCGGCATCGGCCGGGCGTTGGACGCCGGTGCCCGGGCCGTGGTCCTCACCGGCTCCGGGACGAGCTTCTGCGCCGGAGCGGATCTCGACCAGGTCTACGGCGAGGCCTTCACCGACGCGCTCTACGGGGCGCTGCACGCCCTCACCGGCGCGCCCGTCCCGGTGATCGCCGCCATCAACGGCCCGGCGATCGGCGCCGGACTGCAGCTCGCGCTCGCCGCCGACCTGCGGGTCGCCGTCGAGGAGGCCTCGTTCGCGGTGCCGACGGCGCGCCTGGGCCTGTCGGTGGACCCGTGGACGCTGCGCCGGCTGGCCGAGCTGGCCGGCGGCGGCCCGGCCCGCGCGATCGTGCTCGGCTGCGAGAGCGTCCCGGCCCGCCGGGCCTTCGATCTGGGCCTGGTCCAGCGGGTCGGCGGGCTGGACACCGCCCTCGCCTGGGCCCGGGAGATCGCCGGCCTCGCACCGCTGACCCTCGCCTACTCCAAGCGCGCGTTCAACGCGGCCGCCGACCCCGAGGCGGTGCGGCCCGGTGAGGTGATGGCCGCCTACCAGGCATGCTGGACCAGCGAGGACGCCCAGGAGGGCCGCCGCGCCCGGAGCGAGAAGCGCGCGCCGGTCTTCCAGGGCAAGTAGCCGGACGCCGGCCGGCGCCAGACGGGGTCGTTCCGGTGCCAGGCGGGTGAGAAGGCGGGACGGGACGGTGGTTGGGATGACGAAGTTCGAGACACGCAATCCGGCGACGGACGAGGTCATCGGGACCTACCTGGCCATGTCCGCCGACGACGTCGCGGTGAGCGTGCGGGCGGCCCGGGCCGCCGCCGGGGCGTGGCGGGCCGCGGGCTTCGCGGGCCGCCGCGCCGCCCTGCTGCGCTGGAACGCCCACCTCGCCGCCCATGACCGCGACCTGATCGAACTCATGCGCCTGGAGAACGGGAAACCGGAGGCCGACTGCCGGCTCGAGCTCCTGCTGACCTGCGAACACCTGCGCTGGGCGGCGCGCAACGCACACCGCGTCCTGCGCACCCGGCGGGTCCGCACCGGGCTCGTGCTGGCCAACCACCACGCCCGTGTCGACCACCTGCCCTACGGCGTGGTCGGCGTGATCGGGCCGTGGAACTACCCGATCCTGACCCCGATGGGGTCCATCGCCTACGCGCTGGCCGCGGGCAACACCGTCGTGTTCAAACCCAGCGAGCTCACGCCCGCCCTCGGTGTGCGCCTGGCCGAGACGTTCGCCGCCGCGAACCCGGACCTGCCCCCCGGTGTTTTCACCACGGTGACCGGGCTCGCCGAGACCGGAGCGGCGCTGTGCGCGGCCGGTGTCGACAAGATCGCCTTCACCGGTTCGGCGGCGACGGCACGGCGGGTCATGGCCACCTGCGCCGAGACCCTGACCCCCGTCGTCGTCGAGTGCGGCGGCAAGGACGCGGCGATCGTCGCGCCGGACGCCGACCTGGCCGCCGCGGCGCGCGCGGTGGCCTGGGGGGCCACGGCGAACGCCGGCCAGACCTGCGCCGGGGTGGAGCGGGTCTACGTCGTCGCCGGCGTCCGGGACGCCTTCCTCACCCAGCTGCGCCGGGTCCTCGCCGACGTCCGGCCCGGGTCGGACGCCGGCGCCGCCTACGGCCCGATGACGCTGTCCCGGCAGAGCGAGGTGGTCCGCCGCCACGTCGACGACGCGCTCGCCCGCGGCGGGTCGGCGCTGCTCGGCGGCCCGGAGTCGGTGCGCCCGCGGTACATCGACCCGATCGTGCTCGTGGACGTCCCCGAGGACAGCGCGGCCGTGCGCGAGGAGACCTTCGGGCCGACGATGACCGTGCGCACCGTCGCCGACGTCGACGAGGCCGTCGCCCTGGCGAACGGCACCGCCTACGGCCTGGGCGCGGCTGTGTTCTCCCGGGCCCACGGCGAACGGATCGCCGCGCGCCTGGACGCCGGGATGGTCTCGGTCAACGCGGTGCTGTCGTTCGCCGCGATCCCGGCGCTGCCGTTCGGCGGGAGCGGCGACAGCGGGTTCGGCCGGGTCCATGGTGCCGCCGGCCTGCGCGAGTTCGCCCGGCCGCGCTCGGTGGCCATCCGGCGGGTGGGCCTGCCCTGGGTCAACGCGGCCCGGTACCGGCCCGCCCCGGGGACGTCCACGGTGCTGCGGTGCCTCATCCGGCTCCGGCACGCCGCGGGGGGTCACGGGGCGGGGGAGAGCTAGCCCGGGGCTGGGGCCCAGCCCCGGGGCTCGGCCCAGCCCCGGGGCTCGGACGAGGGCCGGGGGCCGGGACTGGGGCTGGGCTGGCGACTGGCGCGAGCAGCCAGGTGAGCAGCCGGCGGGTGAGGTCGGGGCCGGCCGGCAGCCCCAGCTTCGCCCGCAGGCCCGCCAGCGCGGCGGCCTCGACCGGCTGCCCGCGCAGCGCCAGCACCAGCGCCGCGCGTTCCCGCTCGTCCAGCCGGAGCAGGTCCGGCGCGCGCTCGGGCCGGGTCGCCAGCCGGCGGGCGACGTCACCGTCGACGACGATCTCGCCCCGCACCAGCCGGCTCAGCGTCGAGCGCAGGACGTCGCGCCGGGTGATGTTGGACTTGAGCGCGTAGCCGGTTCCCGGCAACGCCGCACCGAGCAGTTCGGCGGCATAGGGGGCCTCGTCGTCGGCGGAGAACACCAGCACCGCCGTGTCCGGGCGGAACGCCTTGATCCGCCGCGCGGTGCGCAGCCCCTCGTCGGTGCCGGTGGGCGGCATCCGCATGTCCACCAGGGCGACGTCCACCGGGGCGGTGGCGGGTGCGGCCAGCACCACCGAGACCAGGTCGGCGCCGCGCTCCACCACGGCGACGACGTCCACGTCGAGGCTGGTCAGCAGCGCCCGCAGGCCCGTGCGGAAGTGCGGGCTGTCGTCGGCGACCGCTACCCGCACGGGACCGTCACCCGGGTCGTCGTGGTGCCGCCGGCGACACCGTGGACGGCGACCGAACCGCCCAGCGCCCGGGCGTGGTCGGCGGCGGCCCGCACCCCGCCGGCCACCGGCACCGCCGAGGTGATCTCGCCGACGAGCATCGCGCCCTCGGCACGCACCTCGACCCGGGCGGCCCCGGCCCCGGTCGCGGCCCCGGTCGCGGTCGCGGCGGCGATGGTGCGCAACGCCGCGGCGAGCGCCGCGTACATCGCCCGCTCGGCCGTCACGTCGAAGCGGCCGGCGGGCACCCACAGCAGGTTCTGCCCGCACAGCCCCAGCGCCGCGGCGAGACTCTCCAGCGCCGGGAGCAGGCCGTCCCGCTCCAGGACGGCGGGATGCCCCGGCCGGACGATGTCCGCGAGCTCGCCGTGCGCCGCGCGCAACCCTGCGCCGATCTCCGCCAGGGCCCGCGCGGTGGCCGGCTCGGACACCGTCCGGGCGACGTCCCCCGCCGCCGCGGCGAGCTCGGCCAGGCGCCGGCGGACGCCGTCGTCCAGCTCCCGCCCGACGAGCGCCCACTCGCGGGCCTGGACGCGCGCGGCCCGCCGGCGCGTCTCGCCCAGGCGGACGAGCTGCGCGCGCAGGCGGCTCTGCGCCCGCGCCTGCTCCAGCACCGTGGCCGCCGCCACCACCGCCGCCGCCACCTGCGGCCGGTGGCGGCGCAGGACGGGATCGACGCTCAGGACCGCGACCGGGCCCGGGACGCTCCCCGGGGCGCCGGCCACCGGCCGCACCGGGACGTACCAGCGCCGCCCCGGGCCCGACCGGTCCTCCCGCCTCCCCCGGTCCTCCCGTTCCCCCCGGTGGTCCTCCGGGGGGAGCTCCACCACCCGGCCGTGCAGATCCACGAACACCTCCGTGTCCGGCTGTCGGTAGTAGACCTCGAGGGTCGGGTCGCGCAGCACGGTCCGCAGCGCCGCCCGCACCGAGGCCGGCGTCGGTGACCCGATCTCCCGCCCGAGCCGGTCGGCGGTCGTCGCCAGCAGCAGCCGGCGGTGGGCGCCGACGGCGAGCAGCACGACGGGGGCGACGATCGAGGCGGCCCCCTGCAGCGCGACCGCGTCCTCGATGCGGCCCAGCTCCGGCTCGGCCATCAGGCCCGGGTAGGTCACCGCGGCGACCAGCGCCACGAAGCCCGCCGAGAGCAGCACCGGGCCGGCGACCATCCGCTCCAGGCCGCGCGCCGCCCGGATCCGGACGACCGCCAGCAGCACGAACGCGGCCGGGACCAGCACGTAGAGCACCAGCAGGACGTCCAGCACCGCCTCGAAACGGCCCCGGCCGACCAGCAGCGGCGCGGGCCACAGCACGCCGTCGGTGAACCCGTTCCAGGACGGCCGGGAGATGACGACCGTCAGCGCCTGCCCGCCCAGCAGGATCACCGCCGTGGCCGTGACCCACCACCGGTCGGCCCGGCCGCGCAGGGTGTTCCCCGGGTAGAGCAGCAGCCCCCAGGCGTAGACCATCCAGTAGGCGGACTGACCGAGGACGGCGATCAGCGGCAGCGGCCCGGTGTCCCAGCTCATCAGCCAGGTGAGCGGACAGCACAGGCCGCCGAGGGCCAGCAGCGCCCCGCACCGCCACGACGCCGGGTCACCGCACAGCAGCAGGCCGGCCACGACCAGTGCCACCGCCACGCCGACGTTCGGGACGGCGGCGAGGGGGTGGTCCGCCCAGTACGGCCAGCCGGCGGCAACGGCCGCCGCGGCCACGAGCAGCGTCGTGGCCGTCGTCGAGGCGGCGAGCCGCGCCGTCGCGGAACGCCCGGAGCCGACCGGCATCCGTCAGGTCTACCCGAGTGATCGCGCGGTTCCTACCGGATGTCCCCCGGAACTGGCGCGGGTTATCCCGGTGTGTGACAGGGCCGTCCGGGGAGCGTGAGAAGATCCGGTGTGCGTGTTGCGATCGCCGAGGACAGTGGGCTCATCCGGGAGGCGCTCAGCGTCCTGCTGGCGACGATCGGGGTGGAGGTCACCGCCTCCGTGCCGACCGGGACGGAACTGCTCGCCGTCGTGCGGGACGCCCCGCCCGACGTCGCGATCGTCGACATGCGGATGCCCCCCACCAGGACGAACGAGGGGCTGCTGACCGCCCGTGCGCTGCGGCGGGCGCATCCGTCGATGGGCGTGCTGGTGGTCACCGCGCACGACGACGACCCGTTCGCCGCCGACCTGTTCGCCGGCGGCGCCGCCGGTATCGGCTACATGCGCAAGGACAACATCACCAACCGGCAGGCCCTGAAGGACACCCTCGAGCGGCTCTGCGAGGGGCAGCCGGTCATCGACTCGCACATCGCCGCGCGGCTGCTCGCCGGCTACCCGCAGTCGCAGCGCCTGAGCGGGCTGTCGGAGCGTGAGCGTCGCATCCTCGAACTGATGGCCCAGGGCCTGTCGAACAGTGGGATCGCCCAGCGGGTGCACCTGAGCCCGAAGACGGTCGAATCCCACATCGCGAGCATCTTCGCCAAGCTGGAGCTGCGCCCGGAGCCCACCGAGAACCGCCGGGTGCTCGCCGTGCTGGCCTGGGCGGACGCCGCGCGCCACGGCTGAGCCGGCCCCGGCCGGGCGACGTGGCGGCTCCGCCGCGCCGCCCGGCCGGCGGCGTGATGGTGGGCGGATTCGGTCGGCTCGGCGGGCTCGACCGCTTACACTCAGATGATCTTACCGTCGTCGTGCGAGGTGCCATGAGCGGGTCGGACGCCCTGAATCGCGTCATCACGTTCTGCGGGAAGTGCAGCTGCGGCTGCCCGGAGCTCTACATCGACCATGACGCCGCGGCCGACCGCCGGGTCGTCCTCACCGACGACTTCGGCCAGCGGATCCAGATGAGCATCGAACAGCTGGAAGTCATCGTCGACGAGGCCCGGGCGGGCCGCATCAGCTCCCTGGTGGCCGCCGAGCTCGCCGCTGGGGGGTGACCCACCGCCACCCGGTGGCCGCGGGCCTGGTTCCGCTGGCCGGTCCGCTGGCCCTCGCCGCCGGCGTGGCCTCCATCCTCGTCGCGGTGATCCACCTGTGGCGGATGCGGGCCCTGTTCCGTCGCCCGGTGGCGGCGGGCGGGCCGCATACGCACGCGTCCGCAGTGGACGGCTGGATCGAGGGCGGGCACGTGCTGGTCGCGGCGGGGATGGCGGTCATGTTCACCGGCCCCGGCCGGCTCGTCGGCTCCTGGCCGTTCCTCGCCCTGTACCTGGCGCTGACGGTGGCCCTGCTGGTCGGGCTCGTCGCCCACCCCCGGTGCAGCGCGCCGGGCATGTGGTCCTGCTGTGCGCTTCTCGTCGTCGAGGCGGCCGCGATGGCGTGCATGTCCGGGGCGGCCAGTGTCGCCGGGTGGCCGCTGCGCACCGACGGGGCGATCGGCGTCTGGTGCGTCGTCGTCTTCGGCGGGGCGGCCCTGGTGGCGCTGGCCGGCCTGCCGGCGCGCCGGTTCGCCGCGCCGCCGGCCCGCCCGCCCGTGCGTGAGCTGGCGGCCCGACTGATCGGGATCTTCCCGGAGCCGGTCGTCCCGCGTGGCTCCCGACTCGTCATGTCGGGGGGAATGATCCTGATGCTCCTCGCCCGTACCTGATCTCCCGCTCCCGTACCCCCCGGGGTGACCTGCTCCGAAACCGCGCATTCCGCTCACGGAGCAGGCGGCGGGCCCGAAGTGCGCCTACGGTCGGCCGGTCGGCAGATATCCGGCCGGCAGACACGAGGCCCAAAGAGGGGGCGGTCGCCATGCGTCGAGTCGTGTTCATCTCCGTGCTTGCCGCCGCGGTCATGTTGGGCGGGGTGGCGTCGTCGCTGTCCGCGTCCGCCGCGCCGACCACGGTGCCATCGTCCCCACCCGCCACATCGGGGGCCGCGGTGAGCTCGGCCGGTTCGGGGGGCTCGGCCGGTTCGGGGGGCTCGGCCGGCGCGGCCGGTTCGCTGAGCCTGGCGGAGGCCGCGAGCCTGGTCCGCGGCCGTGGCTACATACCGATCACCACCGACGGTTACGAGCCCACCCACAATCTCAGCGTGATCGTCGGCCGGCTCGCCACCTCGGTGGACGGCCATCCGCAGCAGGCGTTCCTCTTCCACCGCGGCCGGTTCGTCGGGACGGACGCCGTCGCCGGCGCGGGCGTGCGGTGGGTGTGGTCGACCAGCGAGGTGGTGGCGCTGCAGTACGACCTGTACCGTCCGGCGGACCCGATGTGCTGCCCGAGCGCGGGCGCGGCGACCGTACGGTTCCGGTGGAACGGCTCGGCGGTCGTGCCGCTCGACCCGATCCCGACCAGCCAGTGGTCCGCCGCCGAGAGCCGCCGCTGACCACCGACGCCGGGTCCCGGGGCTGAACCCGGGACCCGGCCGCGGTGGTCACACCGCCGATCCGGCGGGTTCACACGCCCGCCGGATCGGCGCACCCGCCGATCCGGCGGAGCCACCGATCCGCGGATCAGTGGCCCTCGGCCGCCTCGACCAGCTCGGTGAGCACCCCGCCGAGGCCCTTCGGGTGCATGAACGCGATCCGGCTGCCGGACGTCCCGTGCACCGGGGTCTTGTTGACCAGGTCGAACCCGGTGACGGTGAGCGCCGCCAGCGCCGCGTCGATGTCCGCCACCCCGTAGGCGATGTGGTGGATGCCGGGGCCCTTCTTCGTCAGGAACTTGCCGACCGGGCTGTCCGGGCGCACCGGTTCCAGTAGCTGGACGTAGGAACCGCCCGTGTCGCCGTCGTGCACCAGCAGCATCGCCTCGCGCACGCCCTGCGCCTCGTTCGTCTCCTGATGCGCGACCTTCAGGCCGAACGCCGCCTCATACCGGGGGATGGCCTCCTCCAGCGAGGCGACGGCGATTCCGACATGGTCGATCCTGGTCAGCACAAAAATCGCTCCTGCGTCGTGGACGGTCGGCCCTGGTCGCGTCCTGCCTGGTGGGCCAACCTCCGAGCCTGCCCGGAACCGGCCCGGCGGTCCACCGAAGCGCCGGGCCGGTCCGGTCGGGCGTGTCGGCCACGCCCGGCGCGGATCAGCCGAACAGCTTGTCGTGGGTCAGCGGGCCCACGACGCCGTCCGGGACGAGACCGTTCTTCTTCTGGAAGTCGACGACCATGTGGTTGGTCTGCGGACCGAACCGGCCGTCGATGGTGATCGGGTAGCCGATGTCGGCGAGCCGCTTCTGCACCAGCGCCACGTCCCAGCGGACGCCGGCGACCCCGAGCCGCATGTAGCCCGAGCTGGCGGTCGCCGGTGCCGGCGCGCTCGCCGCGGCCGGCGCGACGGTCGAGATCGTCCGGGCGGCGCCGCCGCTCACCGCGGCGGCCGCCGCGGCGCCACGGGACAGGTACTTCACGTGCATGCCGTTCTTGTAGGCGCTCCAGGCGCCGATGCCCTGGCTGGCGCACACCTGCCGCGCGGCCCAGGCGTTCACGTTCGGGTCGTAGAGGTCGCGGCTGCCGACCCAGCTCGCGTGCGCGCGCATGTTGATCTGCCAGAGGCCGCGGGAGTCCTCACCCACCGTCGCGTGGGCCGTCGTGTTGCCGCCCGACTCGGCCAGCGCGACCGCGACCCAGGTGCTCAGCGGAATCCCGCGGCAGGAGGGCAGGCCCGCGTTCTGCGCCGCCTGCGCGATGGTGACGTCGGAGACGGTGGCCGCGCTCGCCGGTCCCGCGGTGAACATCAGGCCCGCTGACGCGCCGATGACGCTCGCCGCGGTGACCACGGCGGCGCGCCCACGCCCGCGCCGCCGTGCGGAGGTGTTCGGACGGCTGGACAGGCGGTGCTTTCCATGCGACATCTAAGAATCTCGTTTCTGCTTTGAAGAACAGAGCTTCTGAATGTCCGGATGGGGAATTGATCCGTATACGGATCAAAAAGTTACGGCAACGATTCGCCCGGCGAGGGAAGCATGGTTCAGTGCGCCGGCGTTCTGTCGGCGTAAAAGTATTCCGGACCTGGGTGGGTCTAGATTTCCTGCGTCAACCCCGGGATGCGGGCACTGTGCGGCCACGGCGGCTGCCCGAGGGACGGGTGAAAGGCCCGCCTGGATGATCCAGACATGCGTGCGTACACGACGGTGATCCTTCCCGTACGCCTGCGAGGTTAGCTGTCGGGTTCGGGCCGGGAAGCCCGGTCGGGCGCGCCAGCGTGTTCACGGCGCGTTCGACTTCACCCCGAGGACGGCCGCCGGTGCGTGGGTGGCCGTCCGGAGGAACGTGGTTCCCCCGCTTCTGCCCTGTTGATCGCTAGGAGGGGACGACGGGCCTAGGGCAGAACTCGGCGTACGGCCCGTCGCTTGCTGCGAGCCAGGACACCGTAACGAACTACTAAGGGTAGTCGCAAGTACTAATTTTCCTGTTCTGACGGCGCACCCTTGTCACGATGCGCACACAGATTCGAGATTGAGACACTCCGTTCAGTAACCGGCGACGCTGCGGAGCGGGTCTCCGTCCGGACGTCGTCGCACCCGGCGCGGACGGCGACCGGCACGGCGGGGAGTGGCACGGCGGGGAGTGGCGCGGTGGGGGCGGTGGGGGAGTGGGAGGAGCGGGTCCGGGCACGCCTCGGCCCGGGCGTCTGCGTGGGCGCCCGGGCCGAGGATGTGCCTGTGTGTCTGCTGTGCTGGTGCGGGCCGGTGGGCGGTGCCGCCGACCGGTGCCACCGGCCGGTCGGTCAGACCCAGCCGGGCATCGGGTAGGCCGACATGAGGTCCCTGACCTCGCCCGAGATCCGCTCGATGGTCGCCTCGTCCGCGTCACCGGCGGCCTTGACGGCCTCGTCGATCCAGGCGGCGAGGGCGGGCATCTGCTCCGGGCGCAGCCCGCGGGTCGTGATCGCGGCGGTTCCCAGGCGCACCCCGGACGGGTCGAACGGCTTGCGCGGGTCGAAGGGAACCGTGTTGTAGTTCAGCTCGATACCGGCCCGGTCGAGCGCCTTCGCGGCCGGCTTTCCGGCGACTCCGCGGCTCGTCAGGTCAATGAGAATGAGATGGTTGTCGGTGCCGCCGGTGATGAGGTCGAAGCCGCGCCCGGAAAGCGCCTCGGCGAGCGCCTTCGCATTCGCGACGACCCGGTGCGCGTACTCCCGGAAATCCGGTGTCGCGGCCTCCCGAAGAGCGACCGCGACGGCGGCGGTGGTGTGGTTGTGCGGGCCGCCCTGGAGGCCGGGGAAAACAGCCTTGTCCAGCGCCGCGGCGTGCGTGCCGTCCGACATGATCATGGCGCCGCGCGGGCCGCGCAGCGTCTTGTGCGTGGTGGTCGTGATGACGGGAGCGTGCCCGACCGGCGACGGGTGGGCGCCACCGGCGATCAGCCCGGCGATGTGGGAGATGTCCGCGACGAGCACGGCGTCGATCTCGCGGGCGATCGCCGCGAACCCGGGGAAGTCGATGGTGCGGGGGATCGCCGTCCCACCGCAGAAGATCACCTTCGGTCGGTGTTCGAGGGCGAGGTCGCGGACCTCGTCCAGGTCGACCCGCCCGGTGTCCTGGCGGACCCCGTAGCGGACCCCGCGGAACCAGCGGCCGGTCGCCGACACCGTCCAGCCGTGGGTAAGGTGGCCGCCCGAGGGCAGGCCCATGCCCATCACCGGGTCGCCGGGCTGCAGGAAGGCCAGGTAGACCGCGAGGTTGGCGGGGGACCCGGAGTACGGCTGGACGTTCGCGTGCTCGACGCCGAACAGCGACTTCGCCCGGTCGATCGCCAGCGTCTCGATCGGGTCGATGACCTGCTGACCCTCGTAGTAGCGCTTGCCGGGGTAGCCCTCGGAGTACTTGTTCGTCAGCACCGAGCCGGACGCCTCCAGCACCGCGGTGGAGACGTAGTTCTCGGACGCGATCAGGCGGATCTTCTCGTACTGGCGCCGGGCCTCGGCCTCGACGAGGCCGCCGATCTCGGGGTCGGCGGCGGACAGGTTGGTCATCGCGGGCTCGTGCATGTGGACCTCCACGCGGACAGACGTCTACTCGGAGGCACCCAGGCGCACGGCGCCGCCAGCAGCTTCGTCGCTTCCCGGTGGTTGCTTCCACCCGAGCGCGCCAGTCACGACCCTTCGCCCGACATCGTAGTGGCTCGGTCCCGCTGGACACCGTCAGGTGATCAGGGGTGGACGCGTCGGTCGGAACGGTGCCGACACCACCCGCGGCAATGGTGACGTTCGTCACGTCCAGTCGTTCGAATTCGTCACGGATGGCAGTCGGAAGGGCGGTTGAAGTCACCGAGATCGCTCCGTCGCGGTCGCGGAGGGCGCCCGAAAGCCTGCCATCCAAAAGAAAACTCTTGATTCGGACATACAAGACAGTTGGGATGTGAGATGTCCGGGCGAAGGCTATCGCCCCTGATCAGGTGTTGACGCCGGCCCGGCCAATCGGGCATTGTCCACCTATGCGGTCGAGATTCCTTCCCGTGGCGTGTCGCTACGTGGACTACCGGCGGACGTCCAGCGCGCTCTGTCGCTGACATTCTCCCCTCCGTACCGACCACTTCGGCGGAAAGGCTCCAGCCGGAGATACCGACCGCAGTCTGACCGTGCCAGGTGACCGTGACCGCCCCGGCCGACTTTCCGGTGCCCCGCGCCACCGACCACGTGTCCCACTCTCGTTCTCCACTTCCGTCCTCCTGTCCATGTCTACCGAAGACATGTCCCGGGCGGAGCCCTGAGTTCACCACGTCGGCGACCGCTGATCGCGGCCTGCCCACGTGTCACGACGGGCCACGCCCGTCATTCCGCCTGCCCACGTTTTCCGTGAAAGGACGACCGTCCCCCGTGAACGCACCTCTCCGAGCCGATTCGATGCTGATGGGCCGCCGTGGCTTCCTGGGTCTCGGCGCACTCGCTGGCTCCTCCCTGCTGCTCGCCGCCTGCGGCGGCGGTGACAGTGGTTCGGTCTCGTCCGCCGGCAAGGAGGGCGGGACGTTGCGCTGGGGCTGGTCGGAGGTCACCTCCTGGGACCCGGTGACCTCGTCCGCGGGCTGGGACGTGCACGCGCTCTCGCTGGCCTACGCCGCCCTCACCAAGCTGGACGAGAAGGGCAACCCGGTACCGGCGCTGGCCGAGTCGTGGAAGTACAACGAGGACGGCACCCAGGTCACCTTCAACCTGCGGGCCGGCCTGACCTTCAGTGACGGCACGCCGCTCAACGCCACCGCGGTCAGCAAGAGCCTCGCCCGGGGCCGGGACTTCGCCGGGTCGCTCGTCGCCGCGCAGCTGGCCAACGTGAAGACGTTGGCCGCGGACGACGACGCCCGGACCGTCACCATCGGACTGGCCTCCGTCGACTACCAGATCCCGAGCCTGCTCGCCGGCAAGACCGGCATGATCGTCAGCCCGACCGCCTTCGAGAAGGACGCCAAGGGGCTGGCCCTCAAGCCGGTCGGGGCCGGGCCGTTCCGGCTCACGGAGTACGTGCCGAACCAGTCGGCGAAGCTCGTCCGGTTCCCCGAGTACTGGGACAAGGCGAACATCCACCTCGACGCCTTCGAGCTGTACCCGGCGCCGGAGGCGGCGACGGCGGTCCCGGCGCTGCAGTCCGGGCGGCTCGACGTCGCCCAGATCCCGGGCAGCCAGGTCGAGGCGGCGAAGGCCGCCGGCCTCGAGGTGCAGGTCATCCCCTCGCTGGTGACGACGGTTCTCGACGTGAACATCACGATGAAGCCGTTCGACAACCCGAAGGTCGTCGAGGCGTTCAAGCACGCCCTCGACCGCAAGGCGCTCGCCGACACCCAGACCTTCGGGCTCGGTGTGGTCAACTACCAGCCGTTCCCGCCGGGCTACGTCGGCCACGAGCCGAGCCTGGACAACGCCTTCCCGTACGACCCGGAGAAGGCGAAGAAGCTGCTCGCCGAGGCCGGTCACCCGGACGGCGTCGAGGTGCCGCTGACCACCACGGGCGCCAGCTCCGCGCTCGCCGAGCAGGTGCAGGCCCAGCTCGCCAAGGTCGGCGTGAAGATCACCATCGAGACGATCCCGGCGGCGCAGGCCACCCAGATCATGTACATCCAGCACTCGCGGGCGTTCGCCACGGACGGCTTCGCCGGTCGTGACTCGGCCGTCCAGGCGTTCCAGGTGCTGTTCGGCGACCAGGGTCTGATGAACCCCGGCCGGCAGACGCCCCCGGAACTGACCGCGGCGCTGCAGAAGGTGCGGGAGACCCCGCTGGACGACCCGTCGTACCCGACGGTGCTGCGGGCCGCCACGAAGATCGCGGTCGAGAAGATGCCGAACATCTTCCTCTTCACCACGCCGCGCGTTCTCGCCCGCAAGAAGAACGTCTCGGAGCTGGGCAGCTACCTGGCGGTGCAGCGTTTCGAGGGCGTTCGGGTCGGGTAATGCCAGCCACCGACGGTGAGGGCTCCAGATGACGACACTCGAGATCAGCCCGGCGGTCGAGCCGGCCGGCGCGGCGGCTGACCCGCCGGCCGGCCGGCGGGCCGGTTGGGGCAGGGCGCTCGCCCGGCCGCTGCGCAGCGCGCTGTCGGTCGGCATCCCGGTGGTGCTGCTCTCCACCTTCATCACCTACGCGATGGGGGCCCTCAGCGACACCAATCCGGCGGCCCAGGTGCTCGGCGAGACCGCGACCCCGGCGGACATCGACCGGATGAACCACTACTTCGGGCTCGACCGGCCGTTCCTCGTCCAGTACGTCAGCTGGCTCGGCCACGCCCTCACCGGCGACCTCGGGCGGTCCTACTTCACCACGCTCCCGGTCACCGACAGCATCAGCCAGGCGCTGCCGGTGAACGTGTCGATCGCCCTCCTCTCCGTGCTGCTCGCCGTCCTGATCGGCGGCGCGCTCGGCATCGGGGCGGCGCTGTCCTCCGGCGGCTGGTTCGACCGGGCGGTCACCATGCTGTGCTCGGCGGTGGCCACCGTGCCGCCGTTCGTCATCGGCATCGGGCTGATCGTGCTGTTCGCGGTGACGGTCCCGATCCTGCCCTCCGGTGGCTACGTGCCGTTCACCGAGGATCCGGGCCAGTGGTTGCGGTTCGCCATCCTGCCGGGGTTCGCGCTCTCGGTGGAGGCCGCCGCGGGCCTGGCCCGCCAGCTGCGCACCTCCCTCGTCGGGGAGCTGCGGGCGAACTACGTCATCGGGGCGGACGTCCGCGGCCTGACGAGACGGCGGGTCGTCTTCGGGCACGCCCTGCGCAACGCCGCCGGACCGGCCCTGACCCTGCTGGGCTACTACATCCCCCAGGTCATCGGGGCCATGGTCGTCGCCGAGGCCGTCTTCAACCTGCCGGGCCTGGGCAAGCTCGGGCTGGAGGCGGCGAGCCGGGGCGACATCCCGGTGATCCAGGGCGTGCTGATCACCATGATCGGGCTCGTCGTGGTCTGCAACCTCCTGGTGAACGCCGCGCTGCTGCGCCTGACACCGCACGCGAAGAGGCAGGAACAATGACGCGCAAGGCAGCGACGCGCAAGGCGGCGGGCCCGTTGCGGCGGGCCGTGCGGCTGCGGTCCACGAAGATCGCGCTGGCGATCCTCGGGGTGGTCGTCGTACTCGGGTTCGCCGGCGGGGCGCTGGCCCCGTCCGACCCGCTCGCCCAGGACACCTCCAACCTGCTGGCCGGCCCGAGCGGGGCGCACTGGCTCGGCACCGACTACCTCGGCCGGGACGTGCTCAGCCGGCTGATGGACGCCACCGGCCGGTCGGTCGTCGGCGCCGCGGAGGCGGTCGCGGTGGCGTTCCTGCTCGGCGTGCCGACGGGACTGGGCTCGGTCGTCTTCGGCCGGGTCTTCGAATGGGTGGCGCAGCGCCTGGTGGACGCGGTGATGACCCTGCCCTACATCATCTTCGCGATCGCCGTGACCGGGATCATCGGCAACGGCCGCGACCAGGCGATGCTCGCCATCGGGGTGCTGCTGGCACCGCTGTTCTTCCGGGTCACCCGGGCGGCGGCGCTCGGCTTCACCCGGGCCCAGTACGTCGAGGTCGCCGAGCTGCTCGGCGCGTCCCGCGGCTGGATCATCCGGACCCACATCTGGTCGAAGGTCCTCCCGACGGTCGCCGTCACCACCGCGCAGCTGTCCGCGGCCGCGCTGCTGGCCGTGTCCTCGCTGTCGTTCCTCGGGATCGGGGTGAAGCCGCCGGCCCCGACCTGGGGCGGGATGCTCTCCAGCGACCTGGGGTTCCTGGCCCAGCAGCCGTGGGCGCCGGCGCTCCCGGCGCTGGCCATCATGCTGACCGCCGGTTCGCTGAACGCCATCGCCGACGCGATCCGGGACACCACGGGCATCGCGGTGGATCCGATCGGCCGCCGCGCGCCCCGGCCGGAGGCCGTGCCGGCCGGCACGGGAGCCACGGCCGTCCCGGGTGCGCCGGGCGCGGCCATCCCCGAGCAGGAGGAGAGGGTCCATGCCTGAGTCGGGAAGCGGCCGGGGGGACCAGCTGCTGACGGTCGACGGCGTCCGGGTCTCCATCGGCGGCGGGCGGACCGAGGCCGTCCACGGCGTGTCGTTCGAGGTGCGGCGCGGCGAGGCCGTCGGGATCGTCGGGGAGTCCGGCAGCGGCAAGACACTGGTCTGCCGGTCGGTACTCGGGGTGCTCGCGCCCGGCTGCTCGGTGACCGGCGGCACGATCGACTTCGCCGGCACGTCGCTGGTCGGGCTGCCCCGGCGGGCCTGGGAGCAGCTGCGCGGCACCCGGATCTCCGCGGTGTTCCAGGACCCGGCCTCCTACCTCAACCCGTCGCAGACGGTCGGCCACCAGCTCGCCGAGCAGCTGCGGGTGAAGGTCGGCAAGCCGCGCCGGGAGGCCCGCACCGCCGCGGTGGCGCTGTTCGACGCGATGGGCCTGCACGAGCCCGAGCGGGTCTACCACCAGTACCCGCACGAACTGTCCGGCGGCATGCTGCAGCGGGTCGTGCTGGCGATCGCGGTCTCCGGCGAGCCGGAGCTCCTCGTCGCCGACGAGGCGACGACCGCCCTCGACGTCACCATCCAGGCCGAGGTGCTGGAACTGCTGGCCCGGCTGCGTGACGAGCGCGGGCTGGCCGTCCTGGCCGTCTCGCACGACCTCGCCGTCATCGCCGAACTCTGCGACCGGGTGCTGGTGTTCTACGCCGGCGAGCTCGTCGAGACCGGCCCGACCGCCGAGGTGCTCGACAGCCCGCGCCACCCGTACACCGAGGCGCTTCTGCGGGTCGCCTCGGTCGGTGACTGGGACCGGCGCACCCTCGACGTCATCGACGGCGAGCCGCCGCCGGTCGGCGCCGAGATCCGCGGCTGCCGGTTCGCGGACCGGTGCGCCTTCGCCGCCCCGGAGTGCGGCTCCGGCCCGGTGCCGCTGACCGAGCAGGCGCCCGGGCGGGCCGTCCGGTGCGTCCGGGCCGGCGAGATCGCGCTGAGCGGAGCAGGAGCTACCGGAGCAGGAGCCGCCGTATGACCAACACCGATCTCGCCGACACCGAACTGGCTGACGGCGGTCGTGCCGCCACCGGCCGCGCGGACGCCGATCGCGTGGCCGCCGATCGCGTGGCCGCCGGCCGCCCCGGTGACGGCGCCGCGGGCACCGGCCGCGCCGCCACCGGCCCCGCCGACGCCGACACCGACACCGGGGCGGCGCCGCAGGCGGAGCTGCTGCGGGTCGAGGACCTCGGGCTGTCCTTCCCCCGGCCGGGCGGCGGCCGTCGGGTCCGCGTGCTGGACGACGTGGACCTGAGCGTGCGCGCCGGGGAGATCGTCGGTGTCATCGGCGAGACCGGCTCCGGCAAGACGACCCTGGCCCGGGCGATCGCCGGGCTGGGCTCCCCGGACGCCGGCCGGGTTCTCCTCGACGGACAGGACATCTCCCGGCTACGCGGCCGGGCCCGGCGGGAGTTCCGGCGCGGCGGCGCGCTCCAGTTCGTCTTCCAGGACCCGCTGCGCGCCCTCGACCCGGACCTCACCGTCGGGGCGAGCATCGCGGAGGGACTGGTGGTCACCGGTACCGGGACCAGGGCGTCCCGGACCGAGCAGGTGAGTGACGCGCTGCGCCAGGTCGGCCTCGACCCGGCCGTCGCCGACCGGCTCCCGGCGCAGATCTCCGGCGGCCAGCGCCAGCGCGCCTCGATCGCACGCGCGATCATCGGACGTCCCCGGCTGCTGCTGTGCGACGAGCCGGTCAGCGCGCTGGACGCCTCCAACCGCAACCACATCCTGCGGCTGCTCGACGGGCTGCGCCGCCAGCTCGAGGTCGGCATCGTCCTGATCTCGCACGATCTCAGCTCGCTCGCCGGCATCGCCGACCGGGTGGTCGTGCTCTACCGCGGCAGGGTGGTCGAGGACGGCCCGATCGCGGACGTGTTCAGCCGGCCGCGGCACCCGTACACCGCGCTGCTGATCGCCTCCGCGCCCAGCATCCGCCGCCAGGAACGGATCGACCCGGCGTCGCTGCGGCCGACCGGCGACCGCGACGGCACCGGCGCCGCGCGGCGGTCGGCGGGCGGCTGCGTGTTCGCCCACCGGTGCCGCTTCGCCACCGAGGCCTGCGCCGAGACCCCGCCGCGGCAGGCCGTCCCCGGCCGGGCGGCCGGCGACTGGACCGCGGCCTGCCACCACGTCGAGACCTGGCGGGACCAGGTCACCGGCTCCACCGCCATCCCGAAGGAGTCACCAGCGTGAGCATCGAGTTCATCGGCATCGCCAGCACCTCCGCCGGCAGCGAGTCGCAGGCGTGGTCCGGTCCCGCCGTCGACCCGGACTACCTGGAGCGCCTGGTGCGCACGCACGAGGACGCCGGGTTCGACCGGGTGCTCGTCGCGCACACATCGGCCATGCCCGACGGCTTCGTCGTCACCGACCAGATCCTGTCCCGGACGACGACGCTGAAGGTGCTGCTGGCACACCGGCCCGGCTTCACCGCGCCGACGATCGCGGCCCGCCAGTTCGCGACGCTGGACGCCTTCCACCCGGGCCGGGTGGCGCTGCACGTCATCACCGGCGGCGACGACGCCGACCAGGCCCGCGACGGGGACCTCACCGACAAGGTGACCCGCTACCGGCGCACCGACGAGTTCCTGGACGTGCTGCGCCGCGAGTGGGAGTCGGCCGAGCCGTTCGACTACGACGGTGAGTTCTACACGGTCCGCGGCGCCCGCTCGTCGGTCCGGCCCGACGGCCGCATCCCGATCTACTTCGGTGGCGCGTCCGCCGACGCCGTCCGGGTCGGTGGCAGGCACGCCGACGTGTACGCCTTCTGGGGCGAGCCGATCGCCGGGATCGTCGAGCGGATCCGCGAGGTGCGGGCCGCCGCCGCGCCGTACGGCCGCGATCCCCGGTTCAGTGTCAGCCTGCGCCCCATCGCCGCGGACACCGAACAGGCCGCCTGGCAGCGCGCCGCGGACATCCTGGAGGTCACCCAGCAGCAGATCGGCGAGCTGAAGAAGGTGTTCAACCTCGACGGGGCAGCCCAGGTCGGCAGCCAGCGGCTGCTGCGCTACGCCGACCAGGCGGAGGTGCACGACAAGCGGCTGTGGACCGCGCTCGCGAAGGCCACCGGCGCCGTCGGCAACTCCACCGCGCTGGTCGGCAGCTACGAGCAGGTCGCCGAGTCACTCGTCGACTACGTCAACGTCGGGGTGTCCACCCTGCTCATCCGCGGCTTCGCGCCGCTGGAGGACGCCCGGGACTACGGCACCCTGATCCGCCTCGTCCACGAGCAGACCGCCGACCGCGAGACCGTCGGCGCCCCCGCCTGACGACGGGCCCGGACCGCGCCGTGACCGACCCGTGGATCGCGCCGTGACCGACCCGTGGGCCGTGCCGTGACCGACCCGCGGCCGACGACGTCGCACTGGGGTGCCTACGGTGTCCGGGTCGGCCCGGACGGCGCGGTCACCGTCATCCCGCATCCCGACGACCCCGCGCCGTCACCGCTGCTCGGCAACGTGCCCGGCGGGCTGCGCCATCCGACCCGGGTGGCGCGGCCCGCGGTCCGCCGCGGCTGGCTGGAACACGGCCCGGGACCGGCCGGCACGCGCGGGCGGGAGGAGTTCGTCGAACTCGACTGGGACGAGGCGCTCGACCTGGTCGCCGCCGAGCTGGACCGGGTCCGCCGCGAGCACGGCAACCAGGCGATCTTCGGCGGCTCCTACGGCTGGGCGAGCGCCGGCCGTTTCCACCACGCGCAGAGCCAGCTGCACCGGTTCCTGAACACCATCGGCGGCTTCACCTCGTCTCGGAACTCCTACAGTCTGGGCACGTCGCTGGTGCTGCTGCCGCACCTCGTCGGCAGCGCGGACGAGGTGCTGCGGTCCGCCTCGACCTGGCCGACCATCGTCGAGAACACCGAGCTGATCGTCGCCTTCGGCGGCATCCCGGCGAAGAACGTCTTCGTGACCCCCGGCGGGGTCACCCGGCACGGCACGCCCGGCCACCTCGACGCGCTCGCGGCCCGCGGCGTCGAGGTGGCGCTGGTCAGCCCGCTGCGGGACGACCTGCCGGCCGGCGTCGACACCCGCTGGTACCCGGTCGTGCCGGCCACCGACACCGCGCTCATGCTCGGGCTCGCCCACACCCTCGTCGCCGAGGGCCGCCACGACCGGGCGTTCCTCGACCGCTACACGGTCGGCTACGGCGAGGTCGAGAACTACCTGCTCGGCCGCGCCGACGGGATCGTCCGCGACGCCGCCTGGGCGGCGTCGATCTGCGGCATCCCGGCCGCCGACATCGTCGGGCTCGCCCGCCGGATGGCGACCCGCCGCACCCTGGTCACCGTCACCTGGTCGCTGCAGCGCGTCGAGCACGGCGAGCAGCCGGTCTGGGCGGCGCTCACGCTGGCCGCCCTGCTCGGCCAGATCGGCCTGCCCGGCGGCGGCTTCGGGCACGGCTACGGCTCGATGGGCGACGTCGGCGACCCCGGCCCGACCGGGCGTATCCCCTATCTGCCGCAGGGCCGCAACCCGGTCAGCACCTTCATCCCGGTCGCCCGTATCGCCGACATGCTGCTGCGTCCCGGCGCGCGGTACGACTACGACGGAGAGCGGTACACCTACCCCGACATCCGCCTCGTCCACTGGGCGGGAGGCAACCCCTTCCACCACCACCAGGACCTGTTCCGGCTGCGCCGCGCCTTCGCCCGACCGGACACGATCATCGTGCACGAGCCGCACTGGACGTCCACCGCCCGGCACGCCGACATCGTGCTGCCGGTCACCACCACCCTGGAACGCGAGGACATCGGCGGCGGCCGGCGTGACACCCATCTGCACGCCATGCACCGGGCGGTGGCACCGGTCGGCGCGGCCCGCGACGACTACGACATCCTCGCCGGGCTGGCCGACCGCCTCGGTGTCGCCGACGCCTTCACCGCCGGCCGGGACGCCCGCGGCTGGCTCGAGCACCTCTACACGGCCTGGCGGACGGACCTGGTCGCGCGCGGGACGGACGTGCCCGCCTTCGCGGAGTTCTGGGCCGCCGGCGAGTACCGGCTGCCCGGCGGGTCCGACCGGCACACCCTGTTCGCGCGCTTCCGCGCCGACCCGGACGCGCATCCGCTGGCCACCCCCAGCGGCCGGATCGAGCTCTTCTCCGCGACCGTGGCGTCCTTCGGCTACCCGGACTGCCCCGGCCACGCGGTCTGGCTGGAACCGACCGAGTGGGCCGGCGCGCCCCGGGCCGCCGCCTACCCGCTGCACCTCATCGCCAACCAGCCGAGCACCCGACTGCACAGCCAGCTCGACGGCGGCGCGGTCAGCCAGGCCGCCAAGATCGCCGGTCGGGAGGCGGTGCGCCTGCACCCCGCCGACGCCGCCACCCGCGGCATCAGCGCCGGTGACGTCGTCCGGGTGTTCAACGACCGCGGCGGCTGCCTCGCCGGCGCCGTGCTGACCGACGACGTGCGCCCCGGGGTCGTCCAGCTGCCCACCGGAGCCTGGTTCGACCCACTCGACGCGGACCCGGTGACCCTCGACGCGGACCCGGTGGCCTTCGGTGTGGATCCGGCGGACGGGCCCGCGGCGGGAGTGGGCCTGTGCGTGCACGGGAACCCGAACGTGCTCACCGCCGACGTGCCGACCTCCCGGCTGTCGCAGGGCTGCGTCGGCCAGCACGCCCTCGTCGAGGTCGAACGCTGGACGGGCGAGCCACCGCGGCTCACCGTCGACGCGCCCCCCCGGCTGGTCTCCCGACCGGGCCGGGGCGGCACCGCCTGACCGTCTGACGGGCTGTCTGGTGGGCTAGTCGAGCAGGTCGGGCTGTTCCTCGACGATGATCTCGTAGAGGGCCTCGAAGGCCCAGCGGGCACCCTCGTCACCCCGCGCCTGACCGGCGGTGGCGCTGGCGATCTCGTGGCCCAGGATCCGCAGCGTCCCCGCCGCCGCCGCGACGAGCTGGGTTCGCGCCGCCCGCTCCGCGGCGATGTACCAGTACGCCGCCGCCTCGACGCTGGTGCCGACGGTGAGCAGACCGTGGTTGCGCAGGATCGCCAGCTTGCGCGAGCCGAGCGCGGCGGCGATCTTGCGGCCCTCCTCCTCGTCCAGCACGACCCCGTTGTACTCATCGAAGATCACGTGATCCTCGTAGAACGCGAGGGCGTCCTGGGAGATCGGATGCAGCGGCTCGCCGATCGCGGCGAGCGCCCGGCCGTAGAGCGCGTGGGTGTGCGCGGCGCCGACGACGTCCGGCCGGGCGGCGTGGATCTGCGAATGGATGGCGAACGCCGCCCGGTTCAGCGGCGGCTGCCCCTCGACGATCTCCCCGCTGCCGTTGACCAGCAGCAGGTTGGAGACCTTGATCCGGCTGAAGTCGAGGCCGAGCCGGTTCACCCAGAAATGGTCGGTCAGCTCGGGGTCACGGGCGCTGATGTGGCCGGCCAGTCCCTCGGCGATGCCGAACTTGGCGAACAGCCGGTAGGAGGCGGCGAGCTTGCGCTTGCGGTGCAGCCGCTCCTCCTCGACCGTCCGGACGGGCAGCGGCCGAGGCCACTGCCCGCCCTCGGCCGGCGCGACCAGCCCGGCCCACGGGCCCGTCCGCTCACCGTCGGACGTTCCCGGGGCCACGTCCGGCGTCGGCGCCGGCGGAATCGCCGGTGCCGGGGTGTCATGGGTGGCCGGGGTGTCATGGGTGGAAAGTGTCATGTCTGGGGTTGTCCTTCCTCATCGGGCCTCAGCCTCGTCAGGCCTCAGCGCGGACCGGCGGTGGGCAGGCCGAGCGCCGTCCGGCCGACCGTCGCGTAGACGACGTCGTCCTGCGGGGTGTGAACGCGGCTGCACAGCACGTCGCGCAGGTGGCGTTCCAGCGGATTGGCCCTGGTCAGCCCCGGGTTGCCGATCAGCGCGACGGCGTCCGTGACGGCCTTGACCGCGGCGGCCGTCACCGCTGTCTTCACCCCGTTGACCTGCGCCGCGACGTCCGGGTCGGCCGCGTCGGAGCGCTGCGCGAACGCCCGGACGAGGCCGCGGGCGTTCGTCAGCGCCACCTCGATCTCACCGACGGCGCTCTGGAACCGGGGCAGGCTCGACAGCGGCGCGCCCAGGTTCGTCGGGGTGCGTTCGTGCAGGTAGCCGACCAGCCAGTCGCGCGCGGCCTCGGCCACCCCCAGATAGATCGAGGCGATCGCCAGCGCGTTCCAGGCCGCCGCGGCCGGAGCGAGCGAAAGGGGCGCCTCCTCGGCCGGCAGCCCGACGGCCGCGTCGGCACCCACCCGCGCCCGGTCGAACACCACGTCGTGGCTCTCGGTGGCCCGCATGCCCAGGTGGTCCCAGGTCCGCACGATCGTGACGCCGGGCGTGTCGGCCGGGACCAGGAACGAGCCGACCCGGGCCGCTCCCGAGGACGGCGGCCGCGGGTCGGTGGCGGGGTCGGTGGCCGCCCAGACCAGCATCCAGCGCAGCACCGGCGCACCCGTCGAGTAGATCTTGCGACCGGTGATCTCCCAGCCGTCGCCGGTCCAGCGGGCGGTGGTGGCCGGTACCCCGCCGCGGGCGGGCGTGCCGAGGTCCGGCTCCACCCGCAGCGCGTTGATCAGCGCACCGTCGTCCAGGCAGCTGGCCACCACCCCTTCGTAGGTCCCCGCCGGCCAGCCGGGGGGATCGCCGGCATGCGCGTGGAACAGCAGGTTCATCGCCAGGACCAGGGCGGTGGCCGGTTCGCCCCGGGCCACCGCGCCCAGCACCTCGGTCACCGTGGTCAGCCCGGCCCCGGCCCCGCCGTACCGGCTCGGGATGGTCAGCGAGAGCAGCCCGGCGGCGTGCAGCGCCCGGATGTTCGCGATCGGGAAGGTGCCCGTCCGGTCGTGCTCGGCGGCGGTGGCCGCGAACTGGGCGGTGAGCTCGGGCAACAGGTCCAGGCGGGGCTGGGGTCGCGGTTGCGGTTGCGGGCGTGCCGGCCCGGGGTCGGTCGCCGACCGCGCGGTCGGATCGGCCATGCGGAACCTCCCGATGAACAGGCGCCGGGAACTCCCGGCGCGGGCGGTGACACGGGGACACGGGCCGGACCTCACGGGAAGCCTGCCCGGCGGGCACCGCCGCGGCTACCGAGCGTGCCTACCGGGCGTGGCCGCGGCTACTGACCGACGAGGGGCCGGACCGCCGCGAGAACGGCCGCGGCCTCGGTGCGCACCATCCAGTCGGGATGGACGTCGGCGAACCGGACAGTCCGGTCACGGTCGATGACGACGACCGTCGGGTACGGCAGCACCCAGTCCCCGGTGCCGAGAATCGCACCGAGATCCACGCCTCTGCCCCGGGACTCGTCGCGGGCCGCCTCCGCCGGCGCGAACCCGATACCGAACGAGTCGATCAGGATCCGGTCGGGGTCGCTGGCGACCAGGAACTCGAAACCGTGCCGTTCCTTGACCGCCGCCAGCTTCTCGGCGATCTGGGGGCTGACGATGACGAGGTGCGCACCCAGCTCACGCAGGGCCGGCGCGAGGGTGAGCCGGTAGCCGCGCAGAGCCGCGTTGCACGCGGGGCAGCCCTCGAACCGGAAGAAGACGAGCACCACCGGCCCGTCGGCCAGCAGGGCGTCGAGGACGACGGTGCCGCCACCGACCTCGGCCAGAGTGAACGGCGCCACCACGTCGCCTGGTCTGACGAAGCGCCCGCGGTCCGCGTTCTCCTCGAGGGACCGCCGCAGGTCCGCGTGGGCCCGGAGCTGTTCCGGCGCCCATTCCGCGTCCCGGGTGGCCTGCAGCTCGTCCAGGAAACCCTGCACGGTCACCGGCGCCGTTCCGGTCTGGCTCATCTGGGGGCTCTCCTTCTTCAGGGCTTTACGCCGTCGCCGGTACGGGTTGCCGGGATTCGGTTCGCCCGGCGGCCGCCGCGGCGAGGTCGCGTCGGCGCACCTCGTCCCGGACCAGCGGAATGAGCTGCCGGCCGTAGTCCACCGCGTCGTCATAGGGGTCGTAGCCGCGGATGAGCAGCGTGCTGACGCCGATGTCGACGTAGTCCAGCAGGGCCCGCGCCACCGTTTCGGGCGTGCCGACCAGAGCCGTCGAGTTGCCGCCGGCTCCCGTCGCGGCCGCCAGCGCCGTCCACAGGGCACGGTCGTGCCGCTCGCCGCGGGACGCCGCCGCCAGCTGCCGGGTGGAACCCACCGACGCCTGGCCACCCAGTGGCCGCCAGCCGCGCAGGGGCGCGCCGTCGGTGATCCGCTGCCTGGTCGTCGCGAGGATGCGCTCGGCCCGCTCCCACGCCAGCTCCTCGGTGGGCCCGAGGATGGGCCGGAAGGAGACGCTGATCCGCGGCGGCGTGGCCCGCCCGGCCGCGGTGGCCGCCGCGTTGACCTGCGCGATCTCCTCCGCGATCTCCTCCAGCGGCTGGGCGAACAGCGCGTGGACGTCCGCCTCCGCACCGCCGACCCGGTAGGCCTCCGGGGACGACCCGCCGAAGTACAGCGGGATGTGCGGCTGCTGCACGGGGCGGACGTGACTCAGGTGGTCCTCGAAGCGGTAGAACCTGCCCTCGAAGGAGAACGGCTCGGTCGAGGTCCACGCCGCCTTCAGGATCCGCAGGTACTCGCCGCTGCGCGCGTAACGGTCCTCCTTGAGGAGGTAGTCGCCGTCCCGTCGCTGCTCCCCGTCGCTGCCCCCCGTGATGGTGTGCAGCGCTATCCGGCCGCCGGTGAACTGGTCCAGCGTGGCGAAGGTGCGGGCCGCCACGGTGGGAGACACGAAACCGGGCCGGTGGGCGACCAGGAAGCCCAACCGCTCGGTGTGCGCCGCGGCGTAGGCGGCGACATGTGTTCCGTCCGGCGAGCCCGAAGAGTAGCCGATCAGCACCCGGTCGAAGTCCGCGTCCTCGTGGGCTCGAGCGAACCGGCGGACATACCGGTGATCGATCAGCGGCCCACCTCCGTCCCGGATCTCCGACTGCTCCGTGGTGCTGATCAGACCGATGAACTCGACCGGCATGTCATCTCCCTCAGTACTTCTGGCCGGCCGGGACCGGATTTCCGGCCGGCCGGGACCGGGTTGGCGGATTGACGGGCCGACGACCGTGGGCCGGTCTCCTGCCGCACCGGCGGCGCGCCCCGGCCGGAGTGGCGGGTCCACGGCCACTCCGGCGGCGCCTCACGGCCCACCGCGCCGCCCGTCAACGGGGAAATGTGGGCCGAGCCGTCAGGCACCTCAGCCGGTCGAAGGGCAGGAGAGGACGCGAAAAGCCGCTGTGGGGCGGGGAATTCGGCAAAGACAAAAAATGATTTCCCGCGTCGAACGGGGTGGGTCGGCCAGCGGGATGTCAGGTTCCGCGACAGCGGCCGGACCGCACCCGCGCGAAGTCCACGCACCGACGGCGGGTCAGCGCGGGGCGGACGTACATGCAGCAACAGTGCGGCAGACCTCGACACTTGTCAAGTTTTCCGGTGTAGATAGCGGTGAAAGGGTGGACCGCCCGAACGGCCGCGCGATCGATTCGGGAGCGCCGTCGTCTCGGCGGCCTAGGTGTGTGATGTAGATCACTTTAAATCCGCACTTGACCGATCGACAAACTTTGGTCATGTTGGGTCCGTGTTGAGGACTGCGTACCTGGTCACGCGACAGCACATCGACCTGCTGCGAGTGACCTCCGCGAGCTGTCCGGACCACCGCAGCGGGCGCTGACGCCCAGCGTCCGGGCCTGAACGGCCCGACAGGCGACGGTCGTGGTGGCCACGCTGACCTGGCGCGGTCACCGGGCCGCGGCGCCCTCGCGCGCCGACCCCAAGGGGCCACCCGGCGCCCATGATCTGATCACGTCTGGCGCGCCTGGCGTAGCTGGTCCGCGGAACGGCTGATTCGCGGCGCGCCCGGTAGGGCGTCGGTCGTCGCGTCCCGAACGGTCACCTGCGCCCGGCGTGCGCACCCCGCTCCACCAACCGCGGTGCCGCCCACCACCGGATCCGGTCGAGCCGATGGTGCCCCGTCCACCGCCGACGAGAGCTGACGGACGGGCCGTCCGCACAGAAACGTCCGTACTGAAACGTTCACCGCCCCCGGTGTTCCGGCCGGCGGCGGTCCCCGAACTCCGCCGCGTGGGCGGAGCGGCCGGGGCACCGGACAGATGACAGGGAGCACGAGTGGATCTCCGACTTTCCGACCGACGGGCGATCGTCACCGGCGGCAGCCGTGGTATCGGGCGGGCGATCGCCCTGGCGCTGCTCGCCGAGGGTGTGCAGGTCGTCATCGCCGCGCGTGACGCCGACGTGCTGAAAGCGGCCGCGGCCGACCTGACGGCCGCGACCGGCGGGACGGTGCTGCCGGTGGTCGCCGACACCGGCAGCGACACGTCCGTCCAGGAGCTGGTCGAGACCACCGTCAGCGAGCTCGGCGGCGTCGACATTCTGGTCAACAACGCGGCCAGACCCGGTGGCGCCGGCGGGCCCGGCGGCGCGCGGGCGCTGTCCACCGCGGACGTCGCCGCCGACTTCAACGTCAAGGTGCTCGGCTACCTGCGCACCGCCCAGGCTGTCGCCCCGCACTTCATCGCCCAGGACTGGGGACGGATCATCAACATCGGCGGGCTGGCGGCCCGTCAGGTCGGCCTCGCCTCCGGCTCCATCCGCAACGTCGGGGTCGCCGCCCTCACCAAGACCCTCGCCGACGAGCTCGGGGCACACGGCGTCACGGTGAACGTGGTGCATCCCGGACTGACCCTCACCGGTGACCACGGCGGAACAGTCGTTCTCGCCGACGAGTACATCCAGGCCGCCGCCGCCCGCATCTCGATCGGGCGAGCCATCACCGCCGACGAGGTGGCCTCGGTCGTGGCCTTCCTCGCCTCCCCGCTCGCGGTCGCGATCACCGGCGAGTCGATCGCCGCCGGCGGCGGCACCCAGGGCCCCATCCACTACTGACATCCACCGCTGACCGGCAGCACCCGACCCGGCAGCACCGATCGAAGGGACACCCAGTGACCACTGTCGTCGAACCGCCCGTCCGCTCGTCGTTGGCCATCCAACCGCTGCAACCGACCATCGGAGCGGAGATCAGCGGCGTCGACCTCCGGGAGCCGCTCACGCCCGAGGTCCGTGACGAGATCAGGGTGACCCTGCTGAAGTACAAGGTCGTCTTCTTCCGGGACCAGGAGCTGACCCAGGAGCAGCACGAAGCCTTCGCCCGGCAGTTCGGCCCCCTTTACACCCATCCGGGTGCCTCGAGGCCCGACTCCGGCCCCACCCCGGCGATTCACCGGATCGCCAGCGAGGACTTCAAGAAGTACGAGAAGGCACACATCCCGCAGGCCGGCGACGACACGTGGGACCCGTACCACACCGACACGAGCTGGCGGCTCGTCCCGACCTGGGGAGCGGTGCTGCGGGCGGTGCACCTGCCCGAGGTCGGCGGCGACACCATCTGGGTCGACGCCGCGCTCGCCTACCAGGGCCTGTCCGACGAGGTGAAGGCCCGGCTCGAGGGCCAGCACGTCGCCCATGACTACCGTGCCGCGCTGCACCAGTCCGGACACGACTATCCGGTGGTCGCCCATCCGGTCGTCCGCGTGCACCGGGAGACCGGGGAGAAGATCCTCTGGGTGAACTTCACCCAGCGGCCGACGATCCTCGGGCTCGACCGGGCCGAGAGCAAGGAACTTCTGACGGCGGTCATCGACCAGTACCGCAAGCCGGCGAACCAGGTGCGATTCTCGTGGCGACCGGGCTCGGTCGCGTTCTGGGACAACCGCGCCACCGTCCACTACGCGGTACGCAACTACGGAACGTTCCCGCGCCTGTTGGAGCGCATCCTCATCGCCGACGAAACGCTCCACGCCGACCTGTAGGAGAGGCTCTGCCACACCAGCTCCCCGTGGTGCCGTCGAGGCGGAACCCCGCCGACGCCCCACTTCGGACGCGGCGGGTCGGGGGCAACCCTCGACCCGCCCCGCGGACTGAACCGCCATGCGTGGCGGCCAACCAGCCACGGAAATGAAAGACTCGGGACATGACGGCGCATCGGCGGACGACATACCCGTGGACGACATACCCGTAGACGTCGCACGGATAACGGATGCGGGGTCACGGCGCTGGTGGACGCTGGCAGCCCTGTGTCTCGGACTTGTCGTCGTCGAGGTCGACGCGAGTATTCTCAATGTCGCGATCCCATCCATCGCGGCTGATCTCGACGCCGATCCAGCCGAGCTGGTCTGGATCGTCGACTCCTTCGTTCTCTCCTTCGCGAGCTTCATGCTCGTCGCGGGGCGGCTGGGTGACCGCTTCGGACACAGGAAGGTACTCGAGGCGGGTCTCCTGCTGTTCTCCCTGACCTCGTTCGCCGCCGCCTCCGCGGACTCGTTCACGGAAGTAGTAGTGTGCCGCGCGACCCTGGGCATCAGCGCCGCGGCTGTTCTCCCGACCTCCAGGGCACTGGTCATGGCGGTATTTCCCGTCGCCGAGCATTCCAGGGCGCTGGGATACTGGACCGCCGCGATCGGACTGAGCCTACCGCTGGGACCACTGCTGGGCGGGTGGCTCCTCGCGGATTTCTGGTGGGGATCCGTCTTCCTGGTGGGTGGAGCCGCCTCGCTGCTGGCCGGCCTGCTCAACGCGGTGGCTCCCGGGCCCCGGAGGCCCGGCGGTGACAGGGGTGGATGGGATCCCATCGGTATAGTCCTGTCGACCTTCGGAACCGCGACACTGATATTCGGCCTCATCGAGGGCCCGCGCCTCGGATGGCTCTCGGGCACCATAATCGCCTGTTACGGTTCCGCCGTGGGGGCACTGGCCGCTTTCCTCGTCTGGGAACATCGCGCGACCCACCCGTTGGTCGACCCGGGACTGCTGCGCGTGCGCTCGTTCACCGTGGGCTCGATGGTCACCGCGTCCTCGTTGTTCGTGTTCAACGGGCTGCTCTTCGTCCTCACGCAGTACCTGCAGATACTTGAGGGCTACAGCCCGCTGCAGGCTGGACTCCGGGTAATCCCACTGGGAGCGGGATTCACACTGGGCAGCGTGTCATCGCGTCGCGCGGCCCTGTTGATCGGCCAACGTGACACGCTGATCATCGGATTTTCGGTGGTGGGGTCGGCCCTCCTGGTAATCCTGCTCGGTACCTGGACCTCGGGTTATCTCGTCACGGGCGTCGGCGTTCTGCTCGTCGGCTGGGGAACCGGGTTCACGATGGCCTGCGCGGTCCATATGACGCTCAGCGAGGTTCCGGGATCGAGGGCGGGCGCCGCCGGAGCTTTCAGTAACTCGGTCAGACAGTTAGGGGCGGCACTCGGAGTCGCCGTCCTCGGTGCCGCGCTCGGGACGTCCGCGAAAATCGGTGGCACGGGCAGTCCGCCCGGCTCCCGCCCGGCTATCGATATCCCGGCAGATGCGGTGTCGGAGGTCGTGACCGCCTATCCGGGGACTGGCGCGGAGAACGGATTCAGGCTGGCGTTCACTGTAGCGGCGGTCGTGAGCGGAGTGTGTATTACTCTTGTCTTCACGACTCTCCGGAACTCGCGATCAATCCGCCGGGAATAGTGCGGGTGCTGGTTGCGTCCACGGGAGATTCCTGGCCGCGGGTACGCGCACGACCGGTACGGTTCACCCACTCGCGGAACTCGGGGCTACGCGGTGTCGACCCCGCACCGAGCCCGGCGAGCGGCTCCCGGACGGCCCGAGCGGGGCACACGAGCCGCCGAGTCCCAGGCCCCGTGAGGATGATCGTCTCGGGTCGACAGGCGGGCGGGAGCGGACCGGAGGGTCTGACGTCGCCACTTGATCGCCCGGTGGTCGGGCGTAGCGTCAGTCGCCGTCGTGACCGTGTAGAGTCATCTCCGGTGCGGGCGAGCAGCCCAGAACCATCACCTGTCCGGGTGGCGGAATGGTAGACGCGCTAGCTTGAGGTGCTAGTGCCCTTTACGGGGCGTGGGGGTTCAAGTCCCCCCTCGGACACTCTCTTTCGTACATGATCGTCGACGGCTTGGCCTCGGCGATCACTCTGTTACCTCCTGGCTCGTAGGTAAGTTCCAGTCCGAGTTGAGTGTAGATCTCAGCCTTGTCGGCTGGGTCGACGTCGGCAAGGACGGCCACGATGTCGCCGGCAGCGGCGACCATGTCGCTGATCTCCTGCTCGGTCATGCGTCTGCGGCCGATAGCAGTGCGTAGGCGGGCTTGGGCTGCGGCGCGTTCGGTGTTGGCCTTGGCGGTCCAGCGGGCGACGAGGGTGGGGTCGGTGCCGGCTTCGAGGGCGAGCCGGTAGCGCTCAAGTTTGGCGTCGCAGTCGGTGATGGTCCGCCGGGCCTGGACGCGATCGGCGTCCTGACCGATGTCGGCGTCGTCGTCTTGGGCGGCGGTAAGGGCGGCGATGGTGGTGGGGAGTTGGGGTGGGGTGAAGGCGCGGGCAAGCCAGCGGTCGAGGTGGGGGACGATGAGTTCCTCGCGGACGTAGACGCTGCGGGGATGTTCAACGTGGTTGGCCAGTGCGTACTGGTCGGGGTAGACGCAGCGGTAGTGGGCCTTGCCGTTGTTCCAGCTGCCCTGCATCCGCCGCTGGCAGATTCCGCAGCGCATCCGGCCGCGCAGCTGGTAGGGATGTCGAGTGCGTTTGGGTTCGCGAGGGCCGCTGGGGTCGAGCTTCTTGGCAGCGAGGCGGGCCTGGACCTGGGCGAAGGTCTCATCGTCGATGAGCGGCTGGTGGACGACGGCCGTCGAGTAGATCCAAACGTCCGGGGCGTTCCACCGCATCCGGGTCTCATAGCCGAGGGCGACGTCCTCGACGTCGAGGAGGACTTCGTCTTTGCGCTGGCGGTTCCAGACCTGCCGGCCGGTGTACCGAGGGTTGGTCAGGATGACACGCAGCGCGGCTTTGGACCATGCGATACCGGTGCGATGGGGGTTACGAACCGGATCGTGGGCTGACGGGCTAGTGCCGCATCAGGCAACGTTCGCCTTGGCGACGATGGTGCGGAGTTTCTTGTCCGCGGCGTGGCGGTTCCGCCAGCCGAGGTAGCGGCGGATCATCGATGCCTGGGCCCGGTGGTTGCGGTGGTCGGTGCCGTCGAGCGCGAAGTAGCGCAGGGCGGTGAACTGGGCCTCGATCCGGTTCAGCCATGAACTGTTGGTCGGGGTGTAGGCGATCTCGACGTTGTTCGCCGCCGCCCACACCCCGACCCGCCCATCG
>NZ_KB891215.1 GCF_000373365.1 Parafrankia discariae | reverse complement strand
GCGTCTCCATCACCGACTGGTCGTTCGCCGGGTCCAGCCCCGACGTCGGCTCGTCCAGGAACAGCAGCGACGGCCGGGTCAGCAGCTCCAGCGCCACCGACGTCCGCTTCTTCTGCCCACCCGACAGCCGGCTCACCGGGGTGTCGGAATGCGCGGTCAGACCGAGCTCGCCGATCACCTCCGCCACCCGGGCCCGCCGTTCCTGCGCGGTGGTGTCCGCGGGGAACCGCAGCTCGGCGCCGTACTCGAGCGCCTCCCGCACGGTGAGCTGGGCGTGCAGCGGATCGGCCTGCGGCACGTAGCCGATCCGCCGGCGCAGCTCGTCGTACTCCGCGTAGAGATCCCGCCCGGCGTAGCGGACGGAGCCCACGTCCGCCGGGCGGAAGCCGGTCAGCGCGTTGAGCAGGGTCGACTTGCCCGCCCCGCTGGGACCGACCACACCGAGCAGCGAGCGGCCGGGCAGCCGGAAGGTCATGTCGTGCATCAACTGCTTGGTGCCGGCGAACACCGACAGCGCCTGCACCTCGAAGGCGACGTCGCCCGAGTCGACGTACTCGACCAGCGAGTCGCCCTCGAGCTGGTAGAGGTGGTGACCGATCGCGATGACGTCACGCTGCCCGACCTGGGCCCGCCCGATGCGCTGGCCGTTGAGGAAGGTGCCGTTCGCCGACCCGAGGTCGACGACCTCCACCCGGCCGGGGGCGACGAGCAGTTCGGCGTGGTGACGCGAGGCGAGCAGGTCCGAGACGGAGATGTCGTTGTCGCGCGAGCGGCCCAGGCGCAGCGTCCCGGGCCGCAGCGGGTGCAGCTTGCGCCGGGCGTGCACGATGGCGCTCTGCGCCGTCTCCAGGTCGGGAGCCGTTGAGGGGGGGGTCGGGCCGGCGGTGCCGGAACCCCCGGCCGGCGGTGGCTGCTGAGCCGCCGGGACCGGCGAGGCCGGTGGGACCGCCGGGCGTCCCGGTACCGGGACGGCGGGCGCGGCCGCCGCCGGCCGGGTCCGACCGGAGACGGGCGCACGGCCGAGAGCAGGTGCGCGACCGGGGACGGCGGGCGCGTGGCCGGGGGTGGCGTTGGACGAGGGCCACCCCGGCGCACCGGCCACCCGCGGCGGCGGCCCGGTCGGGACCGCGGGAGCGGGTGCCGAGGCGGCGGGCACGGAGCCCGCCGCGGCGCCGGCGGCGAGCCCGACGGGTGAGGGCACCAGCACGACCTCGGGACCGTCCGCGGCACCGAGCCGGAACCGGACCTCGGTCGAGTGGACCGTGGTGTCGCCCATCCGGCGCCCGTCCTGCCAGAGGCCGTTGGCGCTGGTGTCCCGCACCTGCCAGCCGCCGGCGACCGGCTCGAGCACGAGATGACGCCGGGACACCCTCGCGTCGTTGATGACGATGTCCGCGCCGCGTGCCCGACCGACCACGCACGGAGCGTCGCCCGTCAGCGTGTTGTGGCCCGCCGGGCTGATCACGCTCAGCGTGGTCCGATCCACCTGTACTCCCCCTTGCCCCTACCGCCATGGTGCCGGCTGCGATGTCTGTGTCAGCCAGGCGAGCGCGTGGCCGCGCGGGGACGTTGATCGTCCGCTCGACGACACCTAGTCTGCCTGCCCGACCCGACGGATTCTGCACTGATCCGCGACATGTCCGGAAGGCGACGACCGACAAAGCAAACCATCAGAGCGGATGATCGGAACCGCCCGCCTTCCCACGGCGGGCGGTTCGGCCATGCGGGGAGCTTGGTTCAGAGCCTGCGGTAGCGCGCCTCGATGAAGGAGTAGGCCCCGAACAGGACCAGTCCCACGGCGCAGAGGACGAGCAGCACCTGGCCGTACGCCTGGTCGGCGATCGTGCGCAGCGTGCCGTCGAAACCCTTGGCCTCGTCGGGGTCGAACTCGACGGCGGCCTTGACCACGAACACCCCGGCCAGGCCGAACACGACACCCCGGGCGATGTACCCGGCCTGCCCGATGCGCTTGGTGGCGGCGCGCAGCGCGGGGCTCATCTCCCCGCTCCTGAGCTTCTCCTCGAACTTGGTCAGCACACCCTTGACGATCATGCCGATGCCGGCGCCGACCACGATCAGGCCGACCGCGCCGACCAACCACCGGCCACCGCTGTTGCCCATGACCCGCGCCGTGTACGGAGCGGGCTCACCAGAACCCGATCCCGAACCACCCGAGGTGAGGAAGGCGACGGTGCTGCCCGCGATGACAAGGTAGATCACACCGCGGATACCGGATACCACCCGCTTGGCCGCGCGCTTCTTCTCGTCGGATTCCTCGCGGTGCCCGACCGCCGCTTCCAGCAGGCGCCACAGCGCGTATCCGATGAATCCGATGACGAGCAGAACCAGTACCGCCGTACCGAAGGGCTTGTCCGAGATCTCCCGCAGCGCGCCCTGCCGGTTCGCCCGCTCCCCGGAACCACCGAACGCGATCTGCAGCGCGATGATCCCGATCAGGATGTAGACCAGGCCTCGGGCGGCGAAACCGAGGCGTGCGGTCAGGTCGACCGCCTTGCTGTCGCGGGCACGCCGCGCATTGGCACCGCCGGCGGACGCGGCCGCGCGCTCTGGTCGCGCGACACTGGGTACGGACACGGCCCCTCCTCGACGAACAGTTCGGGCGGAACGCCCTTAGGCCGTCTGCCCGACGGGAGACCCACAAAACGGATAGGCGCCAGCCGGACGACCTCAGGTCACGGAAGCGGACGGCGTCAGGTAACGCAACAGCACGACGCCGTCGAGCTGGCGGACGTCCGCCAGCCGCAGCCGGTGCGCGGCGTCGAACGGGAACGCACCCGGGCCGACGAACGTCGGGGCGGCCGCCTCACCGACGAAGAACGGCGCGATGACCAGGTGCAGTTCGTCGACCAGGCCGGCGGTGAGAAACGCGGTGTGCACGGTGGTGCCGCCCTCGACCAGCAGCCGCCGTGTGCCGCGTCGGCTCAGGTCGTCCAGCAGGTGCTCCAGCGGCGGCGCCTCGAGATCGACGACGGTCGCCACCGCGGCGAGCTCCCGGTGGACGGCCGGCGCGGGCGCGGCTCCGGCTCCGGCCCCGGCCCCGGTCTCGGCCCCGGGGAACCGGTAGACGACCTTCTCCGCGCCGTCCAGGAAGAAGCGGGCGTCCGGGTCGAGCCGTCCACCGCTGGTCAGGACGGCGCGCAGCGGCGTCGCCGGCCGGCCGGCCGCCGTCCGCTCGGCCCGGCGGCGCCGCGAGCGGACCGCGAGCCCGGGATTGTCGCGGCGCAGCGTGCGGGCACCGACCAGGATCGCGTCGCAGCCGGCCCGGACCTCGTCCACGCGGTCGAGATCGGCCGGGCTGGAGAGGACCAGCCGCTGGGGCGAGCAGTCGTCGATCCGCCCGTCCAGCGACATCGCGCAGCTCAGGAGCACGTACGGGCGAATGGTCACTCCTCGGAGTCTTCGCCGTCCGAGTCCTCCCCGCCGCCGGCACCGCCGGAGCCGCCCGGGCCGCTGACGGCGTTCCCGCAGCGCTGGTCCACCCAGTCCGCGAGCTGGGCGCGTGGGCTGAGCACCGTCGGATCGTCCGCGACGCGGCCGGCGATGGCGCGGATGTCGTCCTCGGGCGCCAGGTCTCGCACGAGGAGGGCGACCAGCCGCGCCGACTCCGGGTTCCGTTCGATCTCACTCGGCTGGATGTCGATCTGTGAGCAGACCACGGTCGCGCCGGCCGCGCGGGTTTCCTCGGAGACCTGGTCACAGCCGGCGAGGCCGGCGGCGCCCGCCGCGACGAACAGGGCCGCGGCGAATCCCGGTCGGCCCGTCCGCGCGTTCCTGCCAGGAGCGGACATCGGTGTCATGCCTCCGAGGATGGCACGGACCGGTCGGTGCCGAGATCTGTCGGAGGTGGGGACTACCGTCTCACGGTGTGCGGATCGCGACCTGGAACATCAACTCGGCCAAGGCCCGGCAGGCCCGGCTGATCGAATGGCTTGACCGCGCGAGCCCCGACGTGGTCTGCCTGCAGGAGACCAAGCTCTCGGACGAGGCGTTCCTCGAGCTCTTCGACGAGGATCTGTTCCGTCGCGGCTACCGGGTCGCGCACCACGGCGACGGCCGCTGGAACGGGGTGGCGATCCTCTCCCGCTCCGGGCTGGACGACGTGCGGCGCGGGCTGCCCGGCGACCCGGGGTTCCCGGGGCCCGAGCCGCGGGCGATCTCCGCGAGCTGCGGCGGGATCCGGATCTGGTCGCTGTATGTGCCCAACGGCCGCACGGTGGAAGATCCGCACTACGCCTACAAGCTGGCCTGGCTGGCCGCGCTGCGTGACGTCGTGGCCGAACTCGCCGCGCAGGGCCCGATGATGACGCTCGGCGACTTCAACATCGCGCCGACGGACGCCGACGTCTGGGACATCGCCGAGTTCGCGGGCGCCACCCACGTGACGGAGGCCGAGCGGGCCGCGCTCGCCCGGCTGCACGACGCCGGCCTGCTCGACCTGATGCGCGAGCGCTGGCCGACCGAGACCGTCTACACCTACTGGGATTACCGCCAGCTCTGCTTCCCCAAGAACTACGGGATACGCATCGACCTGACCCTGGCCACGGCCGACGTCGCGGCCCGGGCCCGGGCGGTGTGGGTCGACCGGGCCGCCCGCAAGGGCACCGGGACGAGCGACCACGCCCCGGTCGTCGTCGACCTGGACGAGGCGCCGGACGGCGACATCGGGCCGATGGTGCCACCGCCGTCCGCGCGCGGTTCCTCCGGGCGCTCCGGGGCGGGCACCCGCCGCCGTGCCTCGACCTGACCGCCCCTGACCGCCCCTGACCGCCCCCGGAACGGCCGCTGACCGCCCCGAGGCCGGCCGACGCCGGCGCTTCCCCGCCCGGCCGACACCGACACGGCCCGTAACGCGGTCGCCCCCGGCGCACGGACCAGACAGGGTCCGTGCGCCGGGGGCGATCAGATCTCGGGCCCGGTCAGTCGCCGCGAGCGCGCCGACCGGTGCCGCGTGGGGTCAGGACGCGGACGAATCGGCCGCCGGGTCGTCGGCACGCGGGGCGCCGGTCTCCGCGACGGCGCTGGTCTCGGTGCCGGCGCTGGTCCGAGTACCGGCGCCGCTCTCCGCCGTCGGCAGCTGCGCCGCCGACGAGGCGTTGACGGGGATCCGGGTGCTGCGCGGCGCGGCGGCCGCTCCCGCCAGCCGGACGGTCAGCACGCCGCGGTCGTACCGCGCGCTGATCCCGGTCGCGTCGACGTTCTCCGGGAGGGCGAACTCCCGACGGAACGAGCCGTGCCACCGCTCCCGGTGCACCCGGCCGTCGACCGTCTTCTCCTGGGCGGAGGAGCGCTCACCGCGGACGACGAGCGCCCCGCGGTCGATCTCCACCGTGACGTCCTTCTCGACGTCGACACCCGGCAGCTCGAGATTGATCAGAACGTCGTCGCCGTCGACCAGGACGTCGGCGCTCGGCACGACGCCCTGCGGCCGGTTCGTGGCGCGCAGCGGGCGCACGGCGCGCTCCCGCGAGCCCCACGACCGCCGGACGATCTCGTTGAACTCGCGGTCCATGCGCTCGAACGCGGCGAACGGGTCCCACAGGTAGGTGCTCATCTCGGTCGTACTCCCCTCTGGGCGGGGCCTCGTGCGTGAAGCCTCTCGTCGTCGGGCCCGATCGGCCTGTCCGTCGGGCACGAGAATGAGTCTAAAGGACTCAATCTTACGAAGGCAAGTGAGCTCAATAACTCGCATGGCACTGATGTGCGGAACCCTCGCGGACGGCAGCTCTGTTCTTCCGGAGAAGAGCCCCGCCCCGCGGGAAAAATCGCCTCAGGACCCGACAGTCACCCGCGTTACGTCGCCGACCAGGAGAAACCTCGCGCGAGGATGCCTTCTGACCACCAGTGAGCCGGACCCAGGGGCGGGGCTGGAGTCACGGGCGGGGCTGGGAGCCGGCCGACGGACCGGCGGCGGTCTCCGTGGATCGGCCGACGCGTGCGCGGCCCAGCGCGTCCGGCCTTCCGGATCGCGCTGGGCCGCGTGACCACCCGCCGCCGAGGCCACCCCGTCGGCCCGAGACCACCGGCGGGAGGGACTCGGCGCCCGGGGCGTTTACTTCGGGTCCTCCGCGTAGGTCACCTTCACATCGGTGAAGCCGAGCGCGCCGAGCAGGCCGCGCAGCATCGCCGTGGTGTTCGTCTTCGCGAGCGCGAGCACCTGGCCGTCGGCCTTCGCGGCGTCGCCCATCTTCGCGGAGGCCGTCTTGTAGAGCTCGGAGTCATTGCTCTGGTCACCGAACAGCCCGCCCACCCGGTTCAGCACCCCCCGCTGACGGGCGACCACGTAGCTCTTGTCGAGATCGAGCCGCGGCTCGGAGACGGTGGGAGAGGGCAGCTCGATGCTCACCGACCGCCGGTCCTCGGAGACGGTCACGGCGCCGTCCCCGAGCTTGCCGAAGTCGACGACCGAGTCGACGGTGCCGACCCCGACGAACAGCGTGCGCTCGCCGCGCAGCGCGTCCGGGATCCAGCGGCTGTCCTCCTCCAGGTCGACGACGACCTCGAAGTGCGCGCTCGCCGCGTGGTACTCACTGAGATCCTCGAGCGAGCGGAGCACGGCCGGCGAGCTGCGGTCGATCGTCCGCTCCTCGAACGGGTTGGGTAGCGACGGCCGCCAACCGGCGACGAACGCGATCCCGGAGATGACGAGGATCACCAGCACGAGGTAGGCGATCAGGCGGACGGGGTTGAGCCGGGTGCGCGCCGCGCGGATGCGTCGCGTGGCGCCGGATTCGTCCTGCTCGGTGGAACCAGGCGTGTCCCGAAGGGCGGAACCGGACTCGTCACTCATGGTCGGACATGTACCCGACGAAGATTGCGATCAATCGCCGTCGCGATCGTGCCGCGCGTCGCTTCCGCGACCCGGGTCAGGAACGCGGGCGGGAGACCTCGGCGGTGCGGGCCACGACGATGGCGGTGCGGTCGTCGCTCGGCCGGCCGGGGGCATGGCGCCGCACCGCTTCGAACGCGTCGTCCAACAGCTCGGCCGGTGCCCGCCGCGGGTCGCGCAGCAGCTCGGCGACGAGCCGGTCGACGCCGAACTGCTGGTGGGCCGCGTTCCTGGCCTCCACCAGCCCGTCGGTGTACACGAACAGCACGTCGCCGGGTTCCAGCCGCAGGACGTCGGTGTGCCACGCGCCGTCGGCCGCGACCAGGTTCGACATGATCGGCCCGGTGGCGGCCAGCCAGGCCACCTCCGCCCGGCGGCCGGCGACCTGCGGCCGTCCCGGCCCCGCTCCCTGGAGCCCCAGCTCCCAGGTCTGCCCACCGGAGTCGGCGTCCGTCCTGACAACGTCCGTTCCAGCCGGGTCACGTTCGACGGCCTCGCCCTCGATGGTCTCGCCGACGACGGCACCGGCGACGGCACCGCTGCCGCTGCCGCTGCCGACGACAGCACCGGCACCGGCACCGGCACCGGCGACAAACGAGCCGGCGGCGGCGACGACCGTCCGCGGCCCGGCCGGACCCGCCGGCTCCCCCACCCCGGACGCGGCCACGCCGACCTCGGCCGCGGGCCCGGCGCGGCACGGCCGGCGCAGCAGCAGGGCGTCCGGATGGCCGGCGTTGGCGAGCCGGACCTCGCCGCTGGCCGGGTCGACCACCGCCACCACCGCGGTCGCGAACATCTCGTCGGTCTCGCCGAGGCTGTCGACGACCCACTCGATCGCCTGGCCGGGATCGGCGCCCCGGGTCAGCGCGGCGTCCAGGAGCTGTTTGAGACGCAACGCGAAGACACCGGCCACGGCGCCGTGGCCGGAGACGTCACCGACGACGATCCCGACCCGCCCGTCCGGGAGCTCGAAGGAGTCGTACCAGTCGCCGGCGAGCTCGCCCTGCGCGGGATCGACCCGGCCGCGCAGCACCAGCCCGGGTGCCCGCAGCACGGACGGGGTGAGCGCGTCCCGCAGCGCGACCACCGCGGGCCCCTGCTGGGCGAGGGCCTCCCAGGACCGCTCGTTCTGCCGCACGAGCCGGACGAGCTGGGCGCGCATCGCCTCGATGTTGCCGGCGAGCTCGACGATCTCCGTCGGCCCGACCTCGGGGATCCGGGTGTCGTAGCGGCCGGCCGCGACGGCGTTCACCGCCCGGCGCAGGGCGTCGATGGGCCGCAGCAGCCACCTGCGCAGCACGGTCAGCACTGTGAGTACCACGCCGAGGATCACGAACGCGGCGCTCGCCAGCGAGCTGAGCAGGAGCACCGCGGCGCTCTCCAGCCGCCCGGACGCCGCGGTCTGCTCGTTGTCGATCGCGACCCCGAGATCCGCCACCCGGCCGCGCAGCTCGTTGAAGCGCACCCGGCCGCCGGCCTTCTCGATCTTCCGTGCGGCCTGGACGTCGCCGTCCTCCATCGCGGCGACCTCGGGTTCGGCGACGTCGCTGCGCCACGCCTGGTAGGCCGCCTCGATCTCGACGGTCCCCTCGACGAGGTCGGGGAACTCGGCCAACAGCTGCTGCAGCCGGTTCATCTGCTGGGGAATCGTGCGGTCGGACTCGTTGTACGGGCCGAGGAAGCTCGGCTCCTCGGTGATGAGGTAGCCGCGGACGGCGCTCTCCTGGTCGACGAAGTCGGCGAGCAGGAGAGCCGTGGTCGTCGCCGCCGGGTCGAGCCGTTCGCCGCGCTCGGCGGCCGCGGAGTTGGCGCGCAACGCGGCGAACACCGCGAGCGCGAGCATGACGGCCACGGCGATCGTGGAGATAGTGACGAGCACGCGGATGCCGCTGCGCAGACCCGCAGTCTCAGCCACCCGTCACCCCTCCGGCGCACGACCGCGGTGATCCCAGGGGTGTCCCCGGGGAGGCCGTCCCGCCACGACGCACTGTCCTCAGGAGGCATTGTCGTCCAGGTCGGGAGACACCCATCCGGCGGCCATCCGATCAGCAACGCCAGGGCACCAGATCCAGACATCGTTCGGTGTCGACAACTGGTAGCCCTGGTGTCGGGTATGCATGGTTGGCACGCGTCAGCATCGTCGCGACCGGGAATGGCGGCCGGATTCCGGCGGGCTCCGGGGCCGTCGGCGCGCCGGACATCGGTGAGACATCGGGCGGCCATCGGGCGGGCATCGGGTGGTGGTGGTCCGCGCGGGACACCACACCGGCGGGATCCGTCAGCGACGCGGGCCGACACGCTCGGGCCTCGGCCGCTGGGACCCGGCTGGGCGCGGTCCACTGTGGTAACGGTGCGCCCGCACGCCCCAACCGATCGCGACCGCCAGCAGGGCGCCGACAAGGGGTCCGACGGCCGCCCGGGGCGCGGGCCCGCCGCCCGCCGGGCCGCCGAGCACGGCCTGGCCGACCGCTCCGCCGAGCAGCGCGCCGAGCACTCCCAGCACCGAGGCCGTCCCCAACGTCAGTGGACGGCGGCCTGGAAGGACCGCTCGGGCCGCGACCGCGACCAGCGTCCCGAGCCCGAACGAGGTGAGCACGAACCAGACCATCGATCGCCCCCCGCCGGCCACCGCCCGCCCCGGATGGGCACTGGGCGAACCACGGTCACGTTGAGATACCCAATGAACACTCTCGGGAACCATCGCCATGGGTGGGCCCCAACCCCGGGCCACTCGGCTCGACAGGACACCGCCAGGAACGTTCGACTACCGTGCGTTCGTTCGAGTAACTAAGAGGAAAGAGTGGAACCCGCCGACCCAGCTGGCGGCTACCTGCAGCCACCCGCCTGTTTCGTCAGTGCAGGCCGTGTGGTGGTGGTGCGCAGCCGCGGTGCGGAGCATCGGCCCCGGCGGAAGACGCCCCGCGCTCCACTGGCCCAGGCGCGATCACTCGAACCCGGTCCCAACACGACGGTCGTCCGCGGCCCGTGCCCAAGTCCGTGGGCGTACCGCCCTCCTCGTCGCCGTCCGGCGACCATGACGTCCACTCGCCCGAAGGAGATCATTCCGACGATGCCGACGACGACCTCATCAGGCACGCGATGACGGCGGGCACGCCCGCGGAGCCGGCCCGCGGCCGGCACCGCGCCTCGGCCCAGCCGGAGCGCACGTCCCCCGAGGGCCGAGCGGTCGCCCGCGGATCAGGCACCGCCACCACCACGCTCACCGGGACCAGGCCGGTCGGCAGGCGTCCACCGGCCGGGCGGCACGGAGCGCGGCCGGTGCCGTCCGACACCGCGGTGTGGACCCGCGGCCTGACCAAGCGTTATGGCGAGCACCGTGTCGTCGATCATCTTGACCTGCGCATTCCCGTCGGCGCCCTGTCCGGTTTCGTCGGGCCGAACGGCGCCGGCAAGTCGACGACGCTGCGGATGCTGCTGGGCCTGGTCCGCCCGACCGAGGGCCAGGCCTACGTCCTCGGCGAGCCGGTGAGCGCGCCCGACCGCTACCTCGACCGCACCGGGGCGATGATCGAGGGGCCCACGTTCCATCCGGGTCTGTCCGGCCGGCGCAATCTCGACCAGCTCGCGCTGTTGCGCGGACTGGGCCGGGCCCACCGGGCGGGCGGGACCGGCGGGCGCCGGTCCGGCGGCACGGGACCAGCCGCCGCCGGAGCGGCCGGCCGGGTCGGCCACGGCCGACGGGGCCGCCGCGACCGGGTGGCGGAGGTGCTCGACCAGGTCGGCCTCTCCACCCGGGCGGACGACCGTTTCGGCACCTATTCGCTCGGGATGAAGCAGCGGCTCGGCATCGCGGCGGCGCTGCTGCCCGACCCGGACCTGCTGATCCTGGACGAGCCGACGAACGGGCTGGACCCGGCCGGCATCCGGGAGATCCGCACGCTGCTGCGGGATCTCGCCGGCACCGGGATGACCATCTTCGTGTCCAGCCACCTGCTCTCCGAGGTGGAACAGATCTGCGACCACCTGGTGATGATCAGAAACGGCCGGATGCTGTTCCAGGGGCACGTGGCCGAGCTCCTGGCGGCCGAGGACCCGCGCATCCTGATGGTGCCCGAGCGCGACGACGACGCCGTCCGGCTCGCCGGGGTGCTGGGGGCGACCGGGCTGCGGACGGAGATCGAGATGGCCGGCGGGTCACGGCCCATGCCGACACCGGTCGAACGGCACCCGGTGGTCGTCGCGCACGCGCCCGAGGGGCTGGCGCCGGACATCAACCGGATCGCCATGCGGGCCGGGATCACTCTGCGCTCGATCCGGACGCACCGACCGAACCTGGAGGAGACCTTCCTCAAGGCGACGGGGGACGTCGACGGTGACCTGACGATGCGAGGTGGTGCCACATGATCGACGCCTTCCGTTCCGAATGGGTGCCGCTGCTGCGCCGGCGGTTCCTGATCGGCATTCTGGTCGCCGTCGCCGCCGTCGCCGCGCTGGGCACGACGCTGACGATCTTCTCGGCGGGCCGTACCGACTTCGACGGCGATCCGGTGTCGGTCGCGATGCTCGCCGCGCCGTCCGGGATCATCGAGGGGCTGGCGGCGGTGACGATCCTGCTCGGCGTGGTCGCGCTGTCCGTCACCGCCTCGGCGATCGCCGGCGAGTACTCCCACGGGACTTTGCGCAACCAGCTCGTCGCGCAACCGCACCGGTCGCGGCTGCTGGCCGGCAAGATGCTGGCGCTCGCGGTGTTCCTCGTGCTCGTGGTCACCGTGTCCGCGTTGGTCTCGGTGGGGCTGTCGTTCGCCCTGGCCCCGTTGAAGGACATCCCGACGGGCGCCTGGCTGTCCCTTGCCGGGCTGGCCGAGTTCGGGAAGGGCCTGGCCAACGTGGCGTTCGGCGCCCTCGGTTACGCCGCCGTCGGGGCGCTCGCGGCCGTGGTGCTGCGCTCCCCCGCCGCGGCGATCGCGGTCGGGGTCGCCTACGCCCTGCCGGTCGAGATGCTGGTGTCCCGGATCTACGGCCCGGCCGGCGGGTGGCTGCCGGCGCACCTGATGGAGATCGTGGCCGTCGGCGGCAACGGGTACGCGACGGCGTACGCCACGGCGGCCCTGCGGGTGCTGGTGTTCTGCGGCCTGGCCGCGGCGATCACCGCGGTGCTCTTCCGCCGCCGCGACGTCACCGCCTGAGGCCGCGGGCCACCCGGCGCCGCCCGGCGCACCGGAACCGCCCGGCGCGGGCAACGGCTCATTCGCGCAGCAGCACGTCCAGGTTCACCCGCAGCAGCCACTGGTCCAGCTTGAACGGCGGGTAGGGCCAGCGGATGCCGTCGAGCACCATCTGGTTCACCGGCAGCCACAGCACCCGGCGCCGCGCGTCCACCGCCCCCCGCCGGATCCCCACGTACCGGGTCGCCGGACCACGCAGATGATCAAGGCCGACGTCCACCGGGTCGAGGGTTCGGAAGGTCATCCGACTGCCCTGGCCCGCCGGGCGTACCGCCGTCACTAAACCGTCCAGGCCGGCGAGGAGCACCGCCCCGGTCGTCGGGTCGACGGTCAGGCTGCGCACCAGCCCGCCGCGGTCTGTGTCGGCGACGAGGAAGTCCGGCCGGTTGTCCTGGCCCCAGGTGTCGACCGGCCAGTTGCCGACCGCCGGGGTCCGGCTGACCAGGCCCCGCTCCCGCCCGAGCTTCGGGTAGACCGCGAGGCGGTCGGCGCGCAGCCCGTCGGCCTTCGTCCGGGCCACGTAGAGGGTGCCGTCCGCGCCGAAGCTGGCGGTCTCCATCCGCGAGCCGTCCTGCGCGGCGCGCACCGCGGTGCTGCGCGGGCTGATCCGGCCGGTGGACGCCTGGTAGGAGAACTCCTGGATCGGGAACGGGTGCGTGACGTAGTCGGCGCCCCGGCAGTCGCAGATCAGGACGAAGCGCTCGTCGTCGGTCTCGCTGGTCGGGTCGGCGACGACCTCCCGCGGGTTGACCACCACCTGCACACCCAGCGGCCGGACCTGCGGGTACTGCCAGTACGCGCGGACCCGGCCGTCGAGGTCGAGGACCATCAGCGCGCCGTTCTCCGTCCCGCCGTAGCCGGTGCCGAGGTACTGGGCGACGACGAGGTGCCCGCTGCGCGGCAGCCTGGTGATGGACGCGGGCCCGCGGGGCGAGCGTGGCTGCCCCTGGGTGAGGACGGGGAAGGCGGTGGCGGCGACGTGCGGTTCGAGGGTGCCCGCCAGGGCGTCGGCGGTGCGCGACAGCGCCGGGTCGTAGCGCCACGCGCCGGCGGAGCCGTCGCGGCGCAGCTGCCCGACGGCCGGCAGCTGGCCGTAGGTCCGCACGTCCCAGTTGTAGTAAGGCATCAGCGAGGTGAAGACGGCCCGTTCGCCGTCCTCCCCGGACGGCGCGGGCACCACGATGACGTCCGAGACGTCGCCGCCACCGATCCCGGCGAAGGTGGGGTCGGCTCGCGGCTGCGCGTCCCGGCCGGTGGAGGACGGGACGACCAGGCGGGTGAAGCGCCGCCCCTCCGGTTCGAACAGGCCGAGCTCCATACCGGTTCCGGTGAGCTTCGACTGGTCGTCGGTGAACGGCGTCGTGCTGATGAAGACCGTGCCGTCGGCCGCGACCGCCGACATGAATCCGGCCTGCCCGGGGCCGAACCCCCAGCCCGGCACCTCGACGACCTCGATCCTGGACCCGGAGCCGAGGGCCCCGAAGGTGCCCGGCGCGCCGAAGATCGCCAGCAGGTCCTCGGGGATCTCCTTGAGTGAGCCGGCGGGCATGGACGGAGCCGCGGTGACCCCGCCCACCGGAGTGGACGCGTGCGGTGAGGGTATCCGCAGCGACGGCAGGTCGGAGCCGCCGTCGAGCAGGCGCCACGCGGCCGCCCCGGCGGCGGACAGCGCGCCGAGGCCGGCCACGCCGGTGATCAGCCGTCGGCGGGTGAACGCCGGGGCGGGGCTGGGGGCGGGGGCACGCGGCCGGCCGCGTGGCGGTCGGCCGCCACGGTGCCGGCCGAGATCGTTGGTGGCGTCCGGGTCGAGCTCGGCCGCGTCGGCCGCGTTCGTCGGGTCGGCCGCGTCGGTCGGTTCCGGCATCAGATCCGGGCGGCCTTGGGACGGAAGACGATCGTGTTGACGTAGCTGTCGCCGGTGCCCTCGGCGACGATGCGCAGGTAGCCGTGCTGGGCGACGGACTCCATCCCGCGCTGGTGCCCGACCAGGTCGAAGCCCTCCAGCGGGTGCCACACCCCGTCGAGGTGGAAAGTGCCCTCGTAGCCCCAGCTCGCCAGCAGGTCGAGGGTGTCGGCGGCCGGCGAGCGCGCGTCCTCCACCTCGACGACCAGCACCGGCCGGAACCGGCGTACCAGGCCCTCGGCGCCGCGCAGGACGGCCAGCTCGTGCCCCTCGACATCGATCTTGATCATGCCGACGTTCCGCAGGTCGAGTGAGTCCAGCCGGATCGTCTCCACGTCGACCGCCCGGCCCTCGGCCCCGGCGGCCCCGGCGGCCCCGGCGGCGTCGCGGCCGGTCGGGCGCAGCAGCGAGGCGCGCCCCTCGGTGCCCCGGCCGCCCGGGGGCAGCCACAGCCGTGCCGTACCGGCCGTGTCCGACGCCGCCTTCGGCACCACGGTCACGTTGGACGGCGCCGTCCTGGCCACGAAGTCGGCCAGTTCCGGGTTGGCCTCGACGGTCACCACCGACCGGGCGGCCCGGGACAGCCAGTAGGTCCACGGGCCGTACCAGGCACCCACGTCGACCGCGGTCTGGTCCGGGTCGACGAACATCCGGACCTGGCTCAGGATCGGCTCGAAGCGACGGTGGGCGTAGGCGATGGCCGAGGCGAAGACCCGGTCGGGGATGCGCTCGGCTAGGGAACTGGTCAGGGCCACGGATACTCCGTTCGGACGGCCCGCCGGCCGGCGGGCCGCGATGGCCCGCCGGCCCGCCGGCCGGCGGGCCGTTCTGGGCCTCGATGGGAACGTTCGCCGGGCACGGCCGCCCGGCACGGGTGGACACCGGTGGCCGCCGGCGACGCGGCGGGCGGTGCGCTGTCAGATGTCACCAGACGCCGACGGGTCGCGCCTCGCCGCCGGGCGGAGGCTGACCCGGACGAACCGTACCCGCCTCGCCTCCCGGCACCACCCGTCCGCCGGGCCCGGCGGCGGTCGGCACCACGCCGGCGGGCGGCGCGGCGGCGGCCCGCGCGGCGGCGGCCCGCGCGTCGGCGCGGTGCAGGAGGTGCACCAGGATTCCGAGGGCCAGCGCCGTCGTGGCATGGCAGACGAGCCCGGCCACCGAGGTCCGCATCGCGTCCCCGCCGGCGAGGCCCAGCCCCGCCGCCGTGACGACGGCACACGCCGTCAGGACGGCGACGACCCGCCGCTGGGCCGCGCCGAGCAGGTAGGTGGTGAACATCATGGTCACGGCCAGGCAGGTCATCCCCAGCGCGAGCACGGACAGCGAGGACGCCGCGCCCGCGAGGTCGGGTCCGAAGACCATCGACAGCAGCGGTCTGGCGGCCACCGTGCCGAGGCCCGCGAGCAGCAGCCCCGGGGTGACGACGAACGCGACCGCGACCGCCAGCGCCGGGGCCGTGCCGTGCCCGGCGGCCCGCCGGCGCGCGGCCTCGGGCAGCAGGAAGTTCGCCACCGCCAGGCCGATGAACACCGGGACCTTGCACGCCGTCGAGATCGCCGCGTAGGCGCCGGCCCCGTCGTGGTCCAGCCAGCCGACGATCACGACGTCCATGTTCTGCAGCAGCGCGAGCGGGACGAGCGCGCCGAGCGCGACCCAGGTGTCGGCCAGCAGCCCGCCGCGGCCGGATCGCGTCGGCCCGGGGATGAGCAGCGGGCCGGTGGCGGTCAGCGGGCCCGGCCCGGCCACGGGCATGTCGGTGGCCCCGTCGAGGCCGAGGGCTTGCTCTCGGACGGCGAGCGGCGCGCCGCCGGGAACCGTGGCAGCCGCGGGGGGCACCGCGGCCCGCGCCGGGCGGGGGACCTTCGCGACGCCCAGCCGGGCGTGCTCGGCGCCGAGCGCGATGCCCAGCACCAACCCGAGCCCCGCGCCGTTGACCCCCAGGCCCGCGCCCACGAAGACGACGATCAGCCCGATCCGCAACGCCGCCTCGACCACGAAGTTGACCGCCAGGCGCGAGTAGGCGCCCCGGGCCTGGAGCACCCCGCGCTCGACGCACAGCAGCGTCCACACCGCCGCCCCGACCACGGCCTCCGCGACGGCCAGCGGGTGGGCGTAGGAGAGCAGGGCCGCGGCCGGCCGGCACAGCAGTACGGCTACCGCCGACGCGGCGACCACGCCGAGGCCACAGGCGCCGCGCAGGCGCCTGATCCAGGCCCACTGGGCGCGCCGACTGTCGCCGTCGCCGGAGGTCTCCCGCTGCACGACGGCGATGAGCAACGCGTTGCCGAACACCGAGAGGATCATGAAAATGCTGACCTGGACGACCACCGCGCCGTACTGGGCCGGGTCGAGCACCCGCGCGAGCACCAGGTTCATGAACAGGTTGAGGCCGTTCACCAGGACACCCGCGACCGCCAGCGCCGCCGGGCCGGCCAACATCCCGGCGAGCATCGCCCGGGAGCGCGTCGCCACTCTGCCTCTTCCTGGGTCCGTGGTCCTGGATCTGCGGTCCTGGATCTGTGGGTGCCTGCCGCGGTCGGTGCCGCGCACCGGTCGAGGCGGGCCACCGACCTAAGGGCGGAATTGCCGGTAATCGTACGACCACACACATCGTGCCGTCGCGGGCGGCGGTCCTGTACCGCCCCCCGAAGGTGGGGGGTGGCCGGCCAGTAGGTTTGCGCCGCAAGACCTCCAGCGATGGGAGACATCCGGTGACCACAGCCGCGCCCCGGCCCGTTCACGCCCTCGCCGGGCGTCACCTGGTCTTCCTCAACTGGCGCGACAACGCCCATCCGCAGGCCGGCGGGGCGGAGCTGTTCTGCCACTCGGTCGCGGAGCGGTTCGCCGCGGCCGGCGTCCGCGTCACCCTGCTCACCTCCCGCCCGCCGGGCGCCGCCGCCGCGTCGACGGACGGCGGAGTCGAGGTGCGCCGCGGCGGGGGCACTTTCGGGGTCTATCCGTCGGTGCTCGCCCGGCTGGCACGGATGACCCGCTCCGGGGACCCGGTCGACGCCGTCGTCGACTGTCAGAACGGCATCCCGTTCTTCAGCCCGCTGGTGCTGCCGGGACGGATCCCGGTGGTGCAGGTGCTGCACCACGTCCACCAGAAGCAGTTCCCGCTGTACTTCCCGCGGCCGGTCGCGCGGATCGGCCAGCTGCTCGAGACCCCGGGCAGCCGGTGGGTCTACGGCCGCCGGCCGGTGGCCGTGGTCTCGCCGTCCACCAGGGACGAGGCCCGCGGGGTGCTGGCGCTGCCCGGGGCCCGGTTCCTCGTCCCGAACGGCGTCACCCTCGCCGGTGACCGGACCGCCGCCGGCAGCGGTGCCGACGCGGCGAGGGCGGCGGCGCCCACGATCGTGTGCGTGGGCCGGCTCGTCCCGCACAAGCGCCTGCACCTGCTGATCGAGGCGCTGCCGACGCTGCTCCGACGGCACCCGGGGCTCAGCCTGCACCTCGTCGGCGACGGGCCGGACCGCGCCCGCCTCGCCGACATCGCCGCCCGACTGATGCTCACGCAGGGCGACGGCTCCTCGGACGCGACCGTGCGCTGGTACGGGTTCGCGGCCGCCGAGGTCCGCGACACCGTGCTGGCCTCGGCCTGGCTGACGGTGAACCCCTCCCACGGCGAGGGATGGGGCCTGTCGGTGCTCGAGGCGAACGGGATGGGGGTGCCGGCGGTCGCGTTCCGGGTGCCGGGGCTGCGCGACTCGGTCCGCGACGGGGTGACCGGCTGGCTGGTGGACGAGCCCGGACAGCTCGCCGACACGGTCGATCGCGCGTTGACCCTGCTCGCCGACCCGGCACGGGCCGGGAAGATCCGCGCGGCCGCGCGGGCGTGGGCCGGCGGCTTCGGCTGGGACACCAGCGCCGATCTGCTGGCCGCCGTCATCGGATCCGAGCTCGACCGGCTCGCCGGTCCCGGCGCGGGGGCCGGTGCGGACGTGGGGGCGGGCACCGGGACCGGAGCCAGCGCCGGCGGACGCTCGGCCGTGGGCCCGGGTGAGCCTCCGGCCCGGTACACGCCGGCGCGCCCACTCGCCGCCCGCCGTCGGCGGGACCGGCGGCGCCGCGACGACCAGGCGACCTGGGTCGAGTTCGACCTTCCGCTCGACGCGGAGGTCCCCGTCCTGCGTCGGACCGACCTGGTCTTCGAGGTCACCCCGGAACCGGAGGCGACCGGACCCGAGACGATCAGGCCCGAGACGGCCGGGCCGGAGGCCGCCTGGCCCGCGGCCGGGCTGTCCGGCCCGCGGCGTCGGTTCGTCGCGCTGTTCTACGGGGCCGACAGCACCGGAGCCCGCACGGCGCTCGCCCGCCGCGGGCTACGGCCGGCCCAACGGCCCCGCGCGGCCACCGGCGAGGACCTGCTCCTCGCCGCCACGCAGGCCGGCGCGAGACGCACCGGACGCAGTCACGCCGCCGCCCGGTCCTGAGGCGCCCCACCGCCGCGGGCCGGGCCCGCGGCGGTCACTTCAACGCCGCGGCCAGGCTGCCCGCGATCTCCACCAGCGCCACCTGGTAGACCTCGGCGAAGCGCCGCACCCCGGCCGGGTCGAACAGCCGGCGGTGATGGCAGAACATCAGTCGCAGCCGGTCCGCTCCACCCGCGGCACAGATCAGGAGCCCCTGCGGCATCCCCGTGGTGGCCGTGAACGACAGTCCGGTGATCGTCGGCGCCGTCCCGTCAGTGGCCGGTGGCGTGTCCGGGCGCCCGATGTTACTCACGGCCAGGGTCGGGGTCAGGAAGCCACGGGTCGCCGCGACGGCACCGCGCAGGGCCACCCGCCCCAGCGGCCCGGGCAGCACCGACATGGCGACCGTGACCGCGGCGGTCGCGGGCGCGTCAGCCCACCGCCAGGGGGTCCGCTTGGCGTCGACGGTCTGCTCGACGACCCTGCGGGCCAGCCGCTGGGGCGCCGCACGGTCCGCCGCGCTCGTACCGATCATCGCCTGGCCGGCCAGGTTGCCCGCACTACGGGCCGTGCCGGCCGAGGAGGCGGGTGCCGCGTCCATCGGCATCCGCACCCGGACGGTGCCGGTCGGACGGCCCCGCTCGGTGTTCCACCGCTCCGCCGCGAGGTGCGCGGCGGAGATCAGCAGATCGTTCACGGTCATCCGCCGACCGTCCGCCAGCGGCAGCCCGCGCGGGACCGGTAGGTCCACGCAGTACATCCCGAAACCCCGGGCCCGCCGCGGGCCGGTCGGCACCAGATGGCGCGACCTCCGCCCGGAGACCGGCCGCGCCGCGGGGGCCGCCGAGCCGGCTGACGGGGCGGGTGACGCCGTGGCGGGTGGCGGGGCGGGCACGGCCGCGGTGGCCGGCCCGCCGGCTCCGGCCGACAGGCGGCCCGGGCGGTCCACCCGGCAGCCGGCGAGGACCTCCTGGAGCAGCGCCAGCGCGCTGACCCCGTCGAGCGCGGCGTGGTGCGCCACGAGGCCGACGACATCCCCGGTCGGGCGGTGGGCCAGCAGGAAGCGCACCGGCGGGGAGGACCGCAGGTCGAACGGCCGGGAGGACAGCGTCTCCAGGGCTCGCCAGACCGCGCCGCCCGAACCCGCGTCGGCAGCCGCGCCCCCGTCGGCCCCGTCTGCGCCGTCTGCAGCGACGTCGATCTCGTGAACCGGCTCGCCGAGCGGTTCGGCTCCGGGCGGGAACCGCCAGCCGGGCGCCGAGCCGGCGCCCGGGGTGATCAGCGCGCGGGCCATCGGGTGGCTGCGCATCGACCGGCGGACCGAGCGGCGCAGCCGCTCCAGGTCGATCACCGCGTCCGTCTCCGCGACGACGCCGACCGTCAGCGGCGACCAGCGCCGATCCGAGGCGAGGATCAGTTGTTCCGTCACGGTGAACGGCCGGTGGCTGCCCCCTTCCGGGCCCACCGGCGCCGCCCCCGCTCGCCCGGACGGCGCGGGCGGCGGCGGTGGGCCCGCCGCGCCGCGGGCCGGCGACGCGGCGGGCCGGCGCGGCCCGGCCCGGCCCCGGGGCTCGGCGCGCCCGGGGGCATGGCCCGGGGCGGGAGTGTGGCTGGGCCGACCGCGTGGCTCACGTACCGCGCGCAGGGCCCGCGTGCTCAGGGAGGCCATGAGCGTCCCCTTCCGGAGAGGTCGGCGTTCGCGGAACCACCGCGGCCAGGGCGGTCGCCGCGGTCGTCGGGGTCGCCGCGGTCGCCGCGGTCGCCGCGGTCGCCGCGGTCGCCGGACGGCGACGGGAAGTGACCGGCGGGGTCGGCTGAGGACGGTTCGGGTGGCGTGGGCGAGCCCGGCTGGGCCCGGCGCAGCGCGAGCGCGGCGATCGTCGCGGCGAAGGCCAGCGAGCCGAGGGTCTGGGCCGGCCAGCCGAACGCGCCCTCGTCGGAGAGCGGAATGCTGTCGGGGCTGACCGCGACGGCGATGCCGGAACCGACCATGCCGGCCACCGCCAGCACGCCGAGCACCACCGGGACCCGACGGCCGACGAGGACCAGCACCGGTACCGCGAGGGCCAGCCAGCCCGCGACCAGGAACACCGCGGCGGTGGCCAGCGCCGTCCCGGCCCACGCGCCCGGCACGCGGGCGAGCAGCCCGATCGGCGGGACGCGCCGCGGGTCGAGGCCCAGCGGGTACCCGTCGGGAGCGGAGCGGCGCCGGAGCCGGTGCCGGCCCGGGACGGCCGCCAGAACGATCAGGAGGACGACCAGGGCGAGGCCGATGAGCAGGTTGCGCCGGTAGTCCTGGCCGGGAAGGTTCTCGATCACGATCGTGCCGGCGCCCCCCGCCGGCACGATCCAGCCCTGCGCCCAGCCGTCGAGTCGGACCGCGGTGAGCGGCTTGCCGTCCAGGGTCGCCGTCCAGGAGGCGTTGGCGTTCTCCCGCACCGACACGAAGGACCGCGCGCCGGCGCCGATCTCGACCGTGCGCCGTTCGGCGCCCCACTCTCCGACCCGGGTCGCCCGCGGCTTCTCGTCGCTGGTCGCCGCGTTGACGCCGACCAGGCTGAGCGAGTCGACGAGCATCGTCGAGGCACCGAGGTCGACGGTGATCAGATGATCCCCCGGGTCCAGGGTGATCTGGTTGCCCGCCGAGCACAGGCTGAGGCGGAACGGCCGAGCGGTGGCGATGTCGCTGTATCTGCCCTCGACCTGGATGTCGTGGCGGACACCGTCGATCATCAGTGCCGGCCCCTGGCCGCACGGGATGACCAACGGATCGTCGGACGTGTCGACGGCGGCGCCGGACGGCGGCAGGAGGGCGCTCGCGGTGCCGGTGAGGGTGAAGGTGAGTCGGCGCGGCACCTCGAACCGCCGGGACAGCGTGATCTCCTCGGATCCGCCGAAGGGTTGCAGCGGGTCGACCCTGGTCCGTTCGAAGGAGTAGGCGACCAGCCCCTCCCCCGGGGCTCGGAACTGGTCGGCCATGTCGGCCGGAGTCTGGGCGTACCGCTGGAACCGCACGCCGGGGATCTCGATCTCGCGCAGGCCGGCGCCGAGGACGGGGTCGCTCTCCCGGCTGACCTTGTCCAAGGTGATCCGGTACCAGCGGCTCTCGCCCGGAGGCACCGCCAGGCGCTGGATGTCCTCGGTCTCCGAGACCTGGGTGACCGCCGACCCGCGCTCGGTGGTCACCCGCAGCGCCTCGACCACCGGACGCCAGTCGCCCTCCTCCAGCAGCCGGATGTCGATGTAGGGCGCGGACATCTCCCGGCCGACGTCAAGCTGGATCCACTGCCCCTGGGAGGTCGCGCCCTGGCGGCGCAGCGCCGTCCAGGCCGTCGAGGTCTGGCCGTCCACGGCCGCGAACGGCGCGAAGTCGGGCGCCGCGAGCAGGTCGTAGCCGTAGGACGAGGCCTGGACGGACATCCCCCCGGCGTAACCGGCGACGGTCTGGTGACCGGCCACCGGCCGGTCGACCCACTGGCTCACCGCGCCGGACCGGCCGGCGACGGTCTCGTCCGGGCCGAGCAGGTAGGACGCCGAGTCGTGCACGATGCCGAACGTGAAGTCACGGCGGGTGTTGGTGTCGGTGACCGCCCAGGCGGTCGTGGGTGTGAGGACGGCCGACGCCGGTGGTGGATCCGCGATGGGCGCCTGCGTGATCGTCGTCCCACCGCTCGGGGCGGACTGGTCCGCCTCGGCGAGGTCGGCGGCGAGTACCACCGCCCGATCGGCGCTCAGCAGCCCCTGGCCGGCGAGCTGGACGGTCGCCTCGGGGCCGCCGGAGACGATGACCCCGGTGTCGACCGGATAGGCCTGGACCATGCTGGCGCCGCCCGGGACCGTCCAGATCTCGAGCGCCGGCACCTGATCCTCGGACTTGCTCAGGGATTCGACGAGCCGTGCCTTGGCTCCCGTGCGGGCCTGGACCTCGGGTCCGAAGGACGCCGCCCGGACCAGGCCGGAGCTGAGCAGCGAGCGGTGCAGCTGGTCCGTCGACGGCGGGATGTCCCAGTCCTTCTGCTCGATGTCGTTACGCACGAGCACCTGGCCGACCCCCGACCGGGACAGCGCCACCGCGAGCCCGGGGGTGGAGCCGGTGGCCATCATGCGCTCGATCCCGTCCATGAGACGGGTCGTCCCGACACCGCCCAGCGGGATGAGGCTGCGCACCCCCCACGGCGACCGGGCCAGCCACTGCAGCGGTTCGTCGAGGGGACGGCCCCACTGGTACTCGGCGAACGGGGCACCGGGCAGCACCAGGGCGCGCCCGCCCTCGGGATGGTCCGCGAGCCAGTCGGCCGCCTCGACCCAGTAGTCCGGCACGTCCTTGAAGGGCCGGGGCTGCAACCCCTGGCCGCGCAGCATCGGTGCCATCCCGGCGACCAGCGCGCCGATCGCCACCAGCGCGACCAGCGCCGGGCCGAGCCGGCGCCGGTCAGGGCGTGGCCCCCGCGCCCGCGCCGCGGCGGGCTCCTCGGCTCGGCGCCCTTCGGCCCGCCACGAGAAGGCCACGCCGAGCAGATGCGCCAGACCCAGGGCCATCGGGAGGCGGACGACCGGCTGGAACTTGTAGACGTTGCGCAGGAACCCGAACGGCTCGGTGAGCAGCGAGCGCACACCGTCCGCGAGCGGGCTGCCCGGCTGGCCCGGATAGGCCGCCGCCACCGAGACCACGCCGACGGCGAGAGTGATGAGCAGGAAACGACGGGCCGGCAGGTCACGGCGGGCCAGCCCGGCGAGGCCGAAGGCGGACACCACCGCGGAGGCGACGATCGCGAGCGGGGTGCTCACGTACTCGCGGGCCGCCGGCAGCCACGGGGTCGGCAGCGACAGGTACGCCATCCAGTCCGCGGCGCCGCGCAGCGTCTCGCCGACCGACGTCGTCCCCGTCGTGGTCCGGGCGGTCTCGGTGAAGGGCAGGAAGTTCAGCCCGTAGCGGCCCTGCACGGCCAGCGCGAGCACCCACCAGGCGGTCGCCAGCACCACGCACACGCACCACCACGCGCGCAGGGCCCAGGCCCGCCTCGTCCCGCCGGCGAACACCAGTACGACGGCCGGGCAGAGCAGCACGCACAGCGTGACGGTCGCGTTGACGCCGCCGGTACCCAGCACCGCCAGCCCCGACAGGGCCGCGGCGCGCCGCGGCGACATCCGCGTGTCGGCCAGCTCCCGGGCCGGCTCCCCGGTGTCGTCCCGGTGGCCGGTGTCGGCCCCGCCGGTGCCGTCGGGACGCAGCGCCAGGATGAGCGGCAGGGTGATCCAGGGCAGCATCGCCGCCCCGGCCATCGCGACGGACGTCGCACCGATCTTGCCCAGGAACATCGGCGACAGCGCGTAGCTCAGGCCGGCCAGGTAGCGGGCGCCCGGACTGCCGATCCCGAGTGCCTCGGCGAGGCGGACCGTGCCCCAGGCGGCGGCGGTGAGCAGCAACGCCATCCACAGCCGCTGGGTGATCCACGGTGGTACGCCGAGCAGGTTCCCCAGCCCGAAGAAGGGGCCCATCGGGAACAGGTAGCCGGCGTACTGGTTCGGCAGGAAGCCGAAGTCGGACGTCGAGTTCCACAGGTGGGTCGCGGCCGACATGAACCGCCAGGGCTCGAGCGGGACGTCGAGCTTGGTGTCGGCGGTCAGCTTCCCCGGTGACTGGAGGAGGAACAGCACGACAAAGCCGGCGAACATCCCCAGCAGCGGCCGGCGGGAGGCCCGGTCGGGCGCACCGTGGGGGCGGTCGGGCCGTGGCCGGCCCGCCCCGCGCGGGCCACGGGCACGGGCTCCCGCGGGCGTGTGATCGGCGGCCGGGTCGGTCGGACCCGGGCGGACGGCGTGGCCGGCCGGCGAGGAGGAGATGGGAGGCTCCAGGCAGTAGTCGGGATTGGCCCGACCTTCATACAACCTCGCACCGACAGGGCTGAGGACCGGTGCGACCGGCGGGAGCCGACGACGCCCGGGCGGCGGCCGGTTCCCGCGGCGGCGCGGCCGGACCCGAGCGGGCTCCACTGGTCACGGTGCGGGCGAAGGACCGGGGATCTCACCACGGGAGGACGCCGGGGTTAACCGCGCGGGCCCGTGCGCCACGCTCACGGCCGAGACCGCGGGAGCGGGACGCGGCGCGGGGGCCGGACGGGGTACCGCGGGAGCGGCGGGCGGCACGGGACCGGCGGGTAGGACCGGAGCCGCGGGAGTGGGCCGGACGGGGGCGTTCGCGGGACCGGGCCGGGCGGGACCGGGCCGGCCGGGAGCGGCGGCGGGCCCGGCGGGAGCGGCGGCCGTGGGCCGGACGGCCGGCACCGGCCGGGCCGGTGTGCCAGGCCGGGTGCGGGCCGTCGGCCGGGCCGGTGTGCCGGGCCGGGTGGGCGCCGCGGGCGCCGGCAGCTGGCCGGGCGAGGCACCCTGCGGGTCCCCCACGGCGGACGGCGTGCCGCCCACCACGGGGCGCGGCGTGGCCGGGCGGCCGAACAGTTCGGACGCGTCCACGACGCCGAGCTCGCCCAGCCGTTGGCGACGGCTGACCGGGCGACGGCTGACCGGAGGAAGCCCGACCCGGCTGAGGTACCGGCGGGCCCGGACGACGTCGACGAGCATCGCGGGGGTGTGCCGGGTAATCCGGAAGGTGCCGCCGGGCGTCTCCTCCCAGCGCACGGGCACCTCGGCGATGCGATAGCCCACCGAGCGCGCGATCGAGAGCACCTCGACGTCGAATCCGAATCCGGTGGAGCGCGCGAGACTGAAAAGAATCTTGGCTTCCGCGTGCCGAAACGCCTTGAAGCCACACTGCGTGTCAGCGACGTCCAGCGCCGCGAGTGAACGCGTAATCTGGTTGAAAGCCCAGCTCCCGGCCCTACGGCCGCTTGTCCGGGTGGCCCCGTCGCCGATTCGGCGTGAGCCCAGCGCCACCTCGGCGTGCTCCAGCGCGGCGAGCAGCAACGGAAGGTCGTTCACGTCGGAGGCCCCGTCGGCGTCCATGAAGACGATCGACTGGCCGTGCGCGGCCGACACGCCCGCCCTTACCGCGGTGCCCTTTCCGCAGTTCCACGGCAGACGCACCACACGGTGGTTGGGAAAGCCCTCGAGCAGGTCCTCGGCGACCGTGGCGGTGCCGTCGGTGCTCCCGTCGTCGACGACGATCACCTCGGCCCTGGGGATCTTTCCCACGACGGCCAGCAGCCGCGGCAGGGACGCCGGAAGACGAAGTGCCTCGTTGTAAGCGGGAATGACGACGCTCACGGGCACACGGTCCATTACTCACCCCTCGGCTGTGACGACAGGAGCGATGACCGGACCCTCACCGGATGGAGTCTGTCCGTGGCGGCCAGTCTGAATTGCCGAGTTTCGGGGGAGCTGCGCGCTCTGTCAACTTCCTCCCGTCCTGGCGACGTCCGGGCGCCCGTGGACGACAGCTCCACTCGCTTACCGGCCATACCCGCGCGACGATCGCCGCAGATCGGCGCTCAGCATACGGAATGGCCTGAAGATCGACACCGCTGGGCAGACGGGGTTCTTCACGGCCAGCGGCAACACCGGGAACATTGTACTCATCGACACCAAGGTGCTACCCATCGTCCACATCCACCTCCCGAGAAGCCCCGGATCATCACATATGCCCCCGGGCCCGGAAACAGCATGAAACTTCGGGACCTGACGGCGACGCTTGGTCGACGGTCGCACGAACCGCGGCGGGGATGTCCGGCGGGTGGCCCCGACAGCGCCCCGCGGCAGGGCCGCCCGTCGCCCCGGCACCCGGTGCGGGCCGAGTTCCCGACACCCCCGCGAACACGGGGCTACCAGGAGATTTCCGAATAGGAACAGCCCCTCTGACCACGGGGTACCGGTACCGGGAGATGCGGGTGGTCACTACGCCCACGGAATAGCACCATCGTGCGTTCCGCCGGCCGTTCTACCCGGGGAGGCGCGCATCCGCGCACCCGCGCGGGCACCATACGGTGCGGGGCCTTCACAGCGGCCCGCACGCGCCCGACGCACGGTGGCCACCGGCCACCGGCCACCGGCTCCACCGGCCACCGGCTCCACCGGCCACCGGCTCCACCGGCCACCGGCCACCGCGTCGCGGACCTGACGGGAGACGGCATGCCACGGGACGACCAACACCGCACCGACGCGATGCTGCGTGGCCTGGTGGGCGCCGGGCGCTCCCGGCTGAGCCTCAGCGCCGCGATGCGCGCGCGGGACGTGTCCCGCCCCACCGGGGCGGACCTGGCCTGGGCGGAGCAGGCGGTCGTGCTGCGCCACGCCCACCCCGCGCCGGCGGGGCCCGGCGGCCCCGCGGATCCGGCGGCGGGCCGCGCCGCCACCCGCTCCACCGATCACCCCGGCCCATCGGGTCCGACGAGCCCGGCGGGTCCGACAGCGGAACCATCGGGTCCGACGAGCCCGGCGGGTCCGACAGCGGAACCATCGGGCCCGCCGACAGGCCCGCCGAGCCCGTCAGCGGGCCGGGCGCGCGCCGGTCGGCCGCGCCGGGCCGGTGGAACCCGGCGCGGGCCGAAACCGGGGCCGAACGGCGCTCAGGACGCCGGCGAGGAGGGGGACGGTTCGGGGATCTCCCCGGAGCGCTCGTAGGCGGAGATCATCCGCAGCCGGCGCAGGTGACGCTGCTCCCCGCTGAACGGCGTCGCGAGAAAGATCTCGACGAGCCCCACCGCTTCGGGCAGCGAGTGCATGCGGGCACCCACGCTGATCACGTTGGCGTCGTTGTGCTGGCGGGCGAGGGTCGCCGTCTGCTCGCTCCAGACCAGGGCCGCACGCACCCCGTCAACCTTGTTGGCGGCGATGACCTCGCCGTTTCCCGAGCCGCCGATCACGATCCCCAGGCTGTCCGGCTCCGCCGCGGCGGCGGCCGCGGCGGCCATGACGAACGGCGGGTAGTCGTCGTCGGGGTCGTACTCGAGGGGCCCGTGGTCTACGGGGGCGTGGCCGAGCTCCGCGAGGCGCGCGACGAGAGCCTTCTTCAGGTGGAACCCGGCGTGATCAGAACCCAGATGGACGCGCATGATGCGCCATCATGCCCGGTCACGGTCCGCCGCCGCGCGCGGGTGACCAACCCCTCCCGGATCAGCCGAAGATCGGGCCCTGCTCCCGGCTGCGCTTGAGCTCGTAGAAGCCGGGCGTCTCCGAGACCAGGAGCACGCCGTCCCAGAGCCGGCCGGCGGCCTCACCGCGCGGGGCCGGGGTGATCACCGGGCCGAAGAACGCGTTGTCCCCGATCGCGATGACGGGCGTTCCGACGTCCATGCCGACCCGGCCGATGCCGTCGGAGTGGCTGGCCCGCAGTCGCTCGTCCCACTCGGTGGAGTGCGCGGCCGCCGCCAACGCCGGGTCGAGGCCCACCTCCTCCAGCGCGGCGGTGAAGGTCTCCTCGGTCAGCTCGGCCTTCTCCAGGTGACGGCGGCGGCCCAGCGCCGTGTACAGCGGGAGGAGCACCTCCTCGCCCGCGGTCGCGGCGGCGGCGACGCAGATGCGTACCGGCCCCCACGCCTGCTTCATCAGCTCCTGGTACTGCTCAGGCAGGTCCCGGCCGTCGTTGAGGATCGCCAGGCTCATGACGTGCCACCTGGTGCGGACCGGGCGGACCTTCTCGACCTCCAGCATCCAGCGTGAGGTCAGCCACGCCCAGGGGCACAGTGGGTCGAACCAGAAGTCCGCGTCGACGACCGCCGGCTCGGGCGTGGGCAGCGCCTCGACGGTGCCCACCGCGGTGCCGGCGGCATCCACGGATCCCGCCCGGTCGGCGGGTGCGGCGGGCCCGTCGGCGACAGAATCGACCGAGACGGCGGCGTCGGCTGACATGGCGGCTCCAAAGGTGGCGCACGGAACAGGACGGTGTCCGGGCCGATGGCCCTTCCGAGCCATCGGACCTCGTTCCACGTCAACCATCCGCGGGCTGTGGATCCTTCCCGGTCGAGGCCAGGTATGTCGCCACCCGGTTGACCACCGCGACGAAGGGCACCGCGGCTATCGCCCCCGGGATCCCGGCGAGCACGCCGCCCGCGGACAGCGCGATGACGATGGCCAGCGGATGCAGCCGGACCGCCCGGCGCATCACCAGCGGCTGCAGCAGGTGGCCCTCGACCTGCTGCACCGCGATCACCACACCCAGGATGATCAGCGAGTCGGGCAGGCCGTTCGACACCAGCGTGACCAGCACGGCGGCGATGCCGGCGACGGTCGCGCCGACGATCGGGATGAAGCCGCCGAAGAAGGTGAGCAGCGCCAGCGGCGCCACGAGCGGGGCACCGACCGCGACCAGTCCGATGGTGATGCCGACCGCGTCCACCGCGGCGACGAACACCGTTCCCCGGATGTAGCCGGTCAGGGTGTTCCAGGCCGCCCGGCCGGCGCCGCGGACCCGGTCCTCGGCCCCGCTGGGGAAGCGGGTGACGATCCAGCTCCAGATCCGCTCGCCGTCATAGAGGAAGAAGAAGGTCGAGAACAGCGCGACCAGGATGCTGGTCAGCACCTCCGCCGCGACCGACGCCGTCGACAGGACCCCGGAGACCACCCGGCCGCGGTTGCTCGTGAGGCTGTTGCGGATGTCGTCGACCAGGTCGTCGATCTGCCCCTCGGACAGGTGGAACGGACCGTCGGTCAGGTAGTCACGGACCTGGTCCACCCCCTCGCTGACCTGGTCGGCCACCGCGGGGATCTCGTTGGCGGCGTTGAAGCCCACCGCGACACCGGCCCCGACCACGAGCAGCAGGAAGATCAGCAGGGCCGCGAACGCCGCGCCGAGCCTGGGTACCCCCATCCGCTGGAACCGGTGCGCGATCGGGTGGATGAGGGCGGCGATGAGCAGGCCGGCGATGACCGGGATCACGACGATCCGCACCCGCCCCACGATCATGGCCAGTATGTAGATGGCCGTCCCGATGATGAGCAGACGCCAGGACCACGCTGAGGCGACGCGCAGGGACACCGGCACGTGCTGTTCGGCGCGGTGGGCCGTCGAGGCCTGCGCAAGATCGCCGCCGGCACCGCTGCCGCCCGTGCCGGCCGAGCCGCCCCGGCCCGGCTGCTGCTCCGGAGGGCCGGCGCCGGCCCCCGCCCTGGCGAGGCGCAGCCGGCGCGGGATGCGCTGGCGCGGGCCGGCCGGCGCGGGCCGGCCGTCAGAACCCGGGCCCCCGCCGGAACCCGCCGCGCCCGCGGGTGTGCCCGCCGCGCCCGCGGCACCCGGTGTGACCGAGCCCGCTGAGCCCGTGGAGCCCGCTGAGCCAGGTGAGGCGGAGCCGGCGGCCCCGGAGCCGGCCGCGGCGTCCGCGGTGGCCCTCCTCTGACCACGACGGATTGGGACCCGGCCCAGTCCCGCCACCCGCCGCACGGCCACCCCCTACGTCCGGTGTCTGAAGGTTCCGTCCTTCGACACATCCAACCCGACGCTCAGTGCAAGCTTCCACCAAGGGTGAGAACAACACACTCAGCACACGTTCGGACAGGACGATTCCACCCCCGGACCAGGCCGGAGGTGCCCGCCGCCGGGCCGGGCGCCGGGCCCGGCGGGGACGGGCCCGCAGCTGGCCCCGGACGTCACCGGGCCCGCCGCCGGGCATGGGAGACTGGCCACCGAGGTCAACGTCATGACCGCCTGCGACCGCGGCCGCAGGTGACCACGGCCGCATGTGACCGCGAGGGAACGCGCGCACGCGCGAGTGGGCCGCGCGTCCTCGCCGACTCCGCGACGTTTCTGCGAAAGGATCCGGGTGCCTCACAACCTCACCCGCGACGAGGCGCGCGAGCGCGCCCGCCTGCTGGCCGTCTCGTCCTACGACGTCGAGCTGGACCTCACGGTCGGCGACGAGACCTTCCTGTCCAGTACCACCGCGTCGTTCACCTGTGCCGAGCCCGGCGCGTCGACCTTCGTCGAGCTGGCCGCCCCGGCGGTGCGCGAGATCGTCCTCAACGGCCGGTCGCTGGACCCGGCGGAGGTCTTCGACGGCTGGCGGATCGCGTTGCCCGGCCTCGCCGCGACGAACGAGCTGCGGGTCGTGGCCGAGTGCGCCTACTCCCGCACCGGCGAGGGCCTGCACCGCTTCGTCGATCCCGTCGACAGCGCCGTGTACCTGTACACGCAGTTCGAGACGTACGACGCGCACCGCATGTACACCTGCTTCGACCAGCCGGATCTCAAGGCCGCCTTCACCCTCGCGGTGACGGCGCCCGCCGACTGGCGGATCATCTCCAACAGCGTGGTCACCGGGAGCGCGAGCGCCGCCGACGACGCCACCCGGACCTCCTTCGCCCCGACCCCGGTGATGTCGACCTACATCACCGCCCTGGTCGCCGGGCCGTACCACGAGGTGCGCGACCACCACGACGGCATCGACCTCGGGGTGTACTGCCGCCGCTCGCTCGCCGAGTTCCTCGACCCGGGCGAGATCCTGGAGATCACCAAGCAGGGCTTCGACTTCTACCACCGGGTCTTCGACTACCGGTACCCGTTCGGGAAGTACGACCAGCTGTTCGTGCCGGAGTTCAACGCGGGCGCGATGGAGAACGCCGGCTGCGTCACCTTCCTCGAGGAGTACGTCTTCCGGGCGAAGGTCACCGAGGCGCGCCGCGAGCGGCGGGCCGAGACGATCCTGCACGAGATGGCGCACATGTGGTTCGGCGACCTCGTGACCATGCGCTGGTGGGACGACCTGTGGCTCAACGAGTCCTTCGCCACCTACATGTCCGTGCTGGCGCAGGTGACGTCCACCCGCTTCACCAACGGCTGGACGACCTTCGCCAACGCGGAGAAGGGCTGGGCGTACCGCCAGGACCAGCTCTCCTCGACGCACCCGATCGTCGCCGACGCCCCCGACATGGACGCGGTGCGCACGAACTTCGACGGCATCACCTACGCCAAGGGCGCCTCCGTCCTCAAGCAGCTCGTCGCCTGGGTGGGCCAGGAGGAGTTCCTCGCCGGCCTGCGCAGCTACTTCCGCAAGTACGAGTACGGCAACACCTCGCTGAAGGACCTGCTCGTCGAGCTGGAGAAGGCCAGCGGGCGGGATCTGAGCCCGTGGTCGGCCGACTGGCTGGAGACCACCGGGGCGAACACGCTGCGGCCGCGGTTCCTCACCGACTCGTCGGGCCTGTTCACCTCGTTCGACGTCGTCCAGGAGCCGGCGAGCGCCCCCGCGACCGCGTCGCGGACGCTGCGCCCGCACCGGATCGCGATCGGCCTCTACGACCGGGACACCACGGGCGCGCTCGTCCGCCGCGAGCGGGTCGAGCTGGACGTCGTCGGGGAGATCACCGAGGTCTCGAAGCTCGTCGGGGGCCGCCAGCCCGACCTGATCGTGCTCAACGACGACGACCTCACCTACGCCAAGGTCCGGCTGGACGAGCGGTCGCTGCGGACCCTGATCGACTCGATCGGGACGATCTCGGCCTCGCTGCCGCGCACGCTGTGCTGGGCGGCGGCCTGGGACATGACCCGCGACGCGGAGCTCGCGGCCCGTGACTACGTCCGGCTCGTGCTGTCCGGCATCGACGCCGAGGACGACATCGGCGTGGTGCAGTCGCTGGTCGCCAAGGCGGCGCTCACGGTCGACAGCTACGGCGACCCGGCGAACCGCCCGGCGGCGCTGCGCGAGCTGACCACCCGGGCCGAGGAGCTCATGCGCTCCGCCGAGCCCGGCAGCGACCTGCAGCTCGTCTTCGCCACCGCCTTCGCCCAGACCGAGGAGCCCGAGCAGATCGCCCGGGTCAAGGCGATCTTCGAGGGCACCGACGTGGTGCAGGGGCTCGCCCTGGACACCGAGCTGCGCTGGACCCTGCTCATCCAGCTCGTCGCGCGCGGGGTCTACGGCGACACCGAGATCGACGCGGAGCTCGCCCGGGACAACACCGCCACCGGGGAGAAGCGCGCCGCCACCGCGCGCAGCGCCCGCCCGACGGCCCAGGCCAAGGCGGACGCCTGGTCGGCGGTCATGGACTCGGACACCCTGTCGAACCACCTGGCGGTCGCCACGATGGGCGGGTTCTGGATCTCCGACCAGCTCGAGCTGACCCGGCCGTACGTCGACCGGTTCTTCGCCGAGATCGGCGGCATCTGGGAGAGCCGCTCGTTCGACACCGCCCAGACGATCACCCAGATGCTGTTCCCGTCCGGGGTCATCGAGCAGTCGACGGTGGAGCTGACCGACGCCTACCTGGCGGAGCGCGACCCGGTGCCGGCGCTGCGCCGGGCCCTGATGGAAGGCCGGGACGGGCTCGTGCGGGCCCTCGCCGCGCGGGCGAAGGACACTGCGGGGCCGGTGGCCGGCTCGGCCGGCTGACGGTCCGCCGCGCCGGGCTTCGGGCCCGGCGCGGCGGTCGGTGTCAGCGGTGGATCAGGTTCGGGTCAGCGGCGGGACCCGTTCGGCGCGGCGGGCGCGCCGGCGGCGTCGGAGAGCTGACGCAGCCCGGTGATCACACCGCCCACCAGGTCACCGAGGGCGAAGCTGGACGTCATGGCCAGGGCGGCCAGACCGGCGGCCGAGTCGCTGATGCGCTTCTTGGCGGCCGCGGTGGTCACGACGCGGACGAACCGCTGCCCCGGCGAGACGGCGACGAGCACCGCCTCGTCGCTGCGGGGATCGGCCAGGCCGCCCAGCAGCCGCTCGGCGGCGAGCTTCAGATCGCCGTCCAGGGCACCGACGCGGACGGCGAAGCGGATGCCGGTCTGGGTCTGCGCGGACTGCCGAGCACGTTCGATCCGCTCGGTCTGCTCGTGGGTAAACGCCTCACCAGGTGCCACTGGCACCACCCGCACCCGGTACGGCGGCCCGCGAACGCTTCGCCTCGATGTCCTCCGGCTTCGCGCCGATCCAGATCTCGTCGTGCTCCCACGGCTGGCCCGGACGGTAGCGCGACGGGCGGCTCAGTCGGCTCGTCACCGCGGTGAGGAGGAACGCCAGCAGGAAGCCGCCGACGACCGTTCCACCGTAGAGCGCCCAGGCATGGACAGCCGACAGCGGGTCGGGGTCGTAGGGAGTCCCCACATCCTGCGCGGAGGCCGACACCGCGAGGAAGGGCACCGTGAACAGGGACAACGCAGCGACGGTCAGAACGCGGCGCGCGGCGACCCGCTGACCCGACCTGGAGGTCGGGGGCAGATCGCCGGCCGCGGCGGACCGCCGAGACGTACGGCGCGGACGACGTGGAATCACGTCCGGAAGGGTACCGGGAACGGCCGGCGCGGTCCGTGCCCAGGGGTGCGAGCTGGCTCGCCCCCGCCGCCGACGAGCACAGCCGTGTCCCGACGACGCGTGACACAGCGTTTCAGGGGCGCCGGGTGGTGGTGGATCCCGCCCGGTCGGCGGTGATCACGCCGAGCGCCTCGACCAGCCGGCGCGGCCGCGGATCGGTGATCAGCCGCTCGACGGTGACCCGCTCGCCGGTGTCGTCGACGACCGGCAGCCGCCAGTTGGGATAGCTGTCGACCGTCCCGGGCAGATTCGGCTGCCGGACGTCGCCGAACGCGTCGCCGGGAGCGACCAGCACGATCCGCGCGCGGGACCGGGCGAGCAGGACGTGCAGGCCGAGCGCGGCCGCCGAGCGCAGCTCCGGCTCGAGGTGGTCCTCCTCCGCCGCGGCCTCCGCCGACGGGCCAACCAGGCCCTCCTCGGCGAGCAGCCGCAGCAGTCCGGCGCGTTCGACGAGCCAGGCGGCGCGTTCCTGCTCGTCGGTACGGGCGAGCAGACCGAGCCGGGCGCGCACGCGCACGTGCTCGCCGGCGAGGAAGCCGGCGGCGGTGGGCAGGTCGTGCGTGGTCACGCTGGCCATGGTCCGGGCCCGGTACTCGCCCGGCGGGAGCGGCGAGCCGTCCGCCGCCTGCTCGAACCACAGCACCGAGGAGCCGAAGATCCCGGCGCCGTCGAGCGCCTCGGTCACCGACGGTTCCACGGTGCCGAGATCCTCACCGACGACCAGGGCGCCGGCCCGGTGCGCCTCGAGGGCGAGCAGCCCCAGCAGCGCCTCGGCGTCGTAACGGACGAAGGTGCCGCCGGCGGCACCGGCGCCGTCCGGGACCCACCACAGGCGGAACAGCCCGAGGATGTGATCCACCCGTAGCCCACCGCCCCGGGACAGCACCGCGGCGACCATCGCCCGGAACGGCGCGTAGCCGCTCTCCGCGAGGGCCTCGGGCCGCCACGGGGGCAGGCCCCAGTCCTGGCCCTGCTGGTTGAAGCCGTCCGGTGGGGCGCCGACGGAGGCGCCGGTGGCCAGCACGCCACGCATCGCCCAGGCGTCCGCGCCGCCCGGATCCACCCCGACGGCCAGGTCGTGGACGACGCCGACCCGCATCCCGGCCGCCCTGGCGGCGGCCTGCGCCGCGCCGAGCTGGTCGTCGCAGCGCCGTTGCAGCCAGACATGGAACGCGACACGCTCCGCCAGTTCGACGCGCGCCGCGTCGACCCCCGGCCCGGCGGGATCGCGCAGATCCGCCGGCCAGCTCCGCCAGTCCCGGCCGTGCCGCTCGGCGAGCGCGCACCAGAGGGCGAAGTCACGCAGCGCGCCGTCGGCCCCGCGCGCGCCACCCGGCCCGCCATCGGTCCCGTCGGTCGGCCCGCTGCCCGTCCCGCCGCCGGACGAGGTGAACAGCAGCTCGACGGCGGCGAGCTTGGCCCGCCAGACCGCGTCCCGGTCGATCAGGCCGTCCCGGGTCCCCTCCCGGCGGGCGACCGCGGCCAGCCGGTCGACCTCGGCCCGCACCGCCTCGGTGGCGTGCCGGTACTCCGGGGTCAGCTCGGGCCGCAGGTAGAGCGGTGAGACGAAGCGCCGGCTCGCCGGCGAGTACGGCGACGGCTCGACCGGGAAGGTCGGCGCCACCGCGTGCAGCGGGTTCACCAGCAGGACGTCGGCGCCGTCACGCGCCGACCACTCGGCGAGGGTGGCGAGATCGGCATAGTCACCCATCCCCCACGATCCCGCGGAGGTCAGGGCGTACAGCTGGATCATCCAGCCCCAGGCCCGCCCGGTGGGCTCGGCCGCGCCGCCGGCCGGGCCCGCGGCGGCCGCGAAGTCGGGCACCCGCTCCGGGACGACGATCAGCGGGCACTCCGCGGTGCTCCCGCCGAAGCTCAGCCGCAGGCGATGATCTCCGAGCGGCAGGCCGGACGGCAGGCTCACCGTGCCCGCGTACACGGCGCGGCCGTCGATCTCCCCGACGGCGGCACCGCCCAGCCCGACCGACAGCGGCACGCTCGCCCCACCGGCCAGCACGGCCTCGGCGGTGACGCCGCCACCGGCGGCGGCGACGGCATCGGCGGGTACGTGCACGGCGACCGGTACGGGAGCCTGCGCCCGGACGACCACGCACGGGGGCAGTGGACGCCGCCGGCGCGCCCGGCGGGCCCCGGCCAGCGCGGCGGCCGGGTCCGACGCGTCGACACCGAGCAGGCCCAGCACCGCCCGCACGGCCGTGGGCGACACCGTGACCGGCGTGCCGTCCTGACCGTCGTAGGTGGTGGCCACCCCGAACTCGGCGGCCAGGGCCGCGAGCTCGTCGAGACCGGCCCAGACTGACGCCGGACCCGGCTGTCCATCAGCGGCGACCGCGGCGCCGCCGGCCGGCGGGCCGGCCGCCAGCTCGGCGGCGGGCGGCACGGCGGCGGGCGGCACGGCGGGCTGGTCGGGGCGCTCGGTCGCGGAGGTCACGGACCTGATCCTGCCCGCTGCCCCGGGCGGGTCGTCGAACACCCCCCGGCCCGCTCCACGCCGTCGCCGGGTGCCGGGGCCGGACCCCGCGGCGGCTCCGCGACCGCCGTGGAGCCGCCGGCCGGCCGCCGCCACGGCGAGTCCGCGTCCGCGGCGGGCCCGAAACTCACCGGGGGGGCACCTTCCGGGGGCGGGCCGTCCACCGGCACGGAACCGGCCGACGGGGCGGGACCAACCGACGAGGCGGAACCGACCGAACCGACGGTCCCGCCGTCGGCGACGAACCCGCCGTACCCGACGGGGTCGTCGCCGTCCCAGGGAACCCCTGGCTCCCAGGCCGCCACGCACGGCAGCGTCATCCGCAGCAGCGCGCCGCCGGACGGCGACTCGGCGGCCTCGGCCCTCCCGCCGTGTATCGCCGCCGCGTCCGCGACGATCGCCAGGCCGAGGCCGGAGCCGGGCAGGCTGCGCGCCGCCGTGGCCCGGTAGAAACGCTCGAAGACGCGGGCCCGGTCGGCCGGCGCGATGCCCGGGCCCTCGTCGGCGACGGTGACCTCACCGGCCCGGCTGACCACCCGCACGGTCGAGGACGGCGGGCTGAACTTGACCGCGTTGTCCAGCAGGTTGGTCACCGCCCGTTCCAGCAGGCTCGGCCGCCCGTCCACCAGGGACGGTTCGACGCTCACCTCGATCCGGATGCCCTTGCTGTTCGCCCGGCGCCGGGCCCGGTCCGCGGCGGCCCGCACCACCTGGGCGAGGTCGAGCCGCTCGACCTCCTCCGTGGGCACCTCGTCGCGGGCCAGCTCGATCAGCTCGTTGACCAGTGCGGTGAGCTCACGCATCTGGGCGTCGACGTCGCGCAGCAGCGCGTCACGGTCCGCCGCGGGCAGCGCCCGGTTCGGGGTCGTCTCGGCCCGCATCAGCAGCTCGATGTTGGTGCGCAGGCTGGTCAGCGGCGTGCGTAGCTCATGGGCGGCGTCGTCGACGAGCTGGCGCTGGCGCATCCGGGACGCCTCCAGCGCCCGCAGCATGCTGTTGAGACTGGTCGCCAGCCGGGCGATCTCGTCCGAGCCGGTGACCGGGATGAGGGCGGACAGGTCCTGGGTGCGGGCCACCTCCTCCGCGGCGGCCGCGGCGGCGTCCACCGGTTTCAGCGAGGCGCGGGCGACGAGCCGGCCGGCGATCACCGATCCGACGACGCCGACCAGCCCGACGATGAACAGCACCAGCCCGAGATCGCGCAGCGTGCGATCCACGTCGGAGGTGGAGCGGGCCAGTTGCAGGGCCCCGGTGCCGGTCAGCGGCGGCGGGTAGCGCAGCGGGACGGTGGCCACCCGGTACCGCTGGCCCTCGACCGTGACGGTGTGCAGGTTCTTGCGGCGCAGGCCCCGCGCGACCTCCGTGTCGGCCGCGTCGACCGGGATCGCGAAGGTCTCCAACGAGGGGAAGGCGCTCGCCAGGGGCACGCCCTCGTCGTCGAGGAACTGCAGCTCCATGCCGAAGTTCAGGGCCCGGACGCTGATCTGGCTCGCCTGCAGGTTGCCGGCCGACGCCTTGGCCTGTTCGAGGAGCTGGTCGTCGATCGCCTGGTTCAGCACGATCCGGGTGACACCGAGGGCGACGCTGACCACGACGGCGACCGCGGCGGCGACGGCCACCCCGGCGAGCAGCGCCATCCGGGCCCGCAGCGTCAGCCGCGGGAGCCGGCTCGGCCAGCGCGACGCCGCGGGCCGGGGCGCGGGACCCCCCACCCGCCGCCCCTCGGTCAGCAGGTTCGACGGGCTCGACGGACCTGGCGGGTTCGGCGGGCTCGACGGGTGCTGCGCCAAGGCCGGTCCGGGCGGCGGCAGTGGGTTCACACCCGGTCGGCGGCGGGTTCACGCAGGACGTAGCCCACCCCGCGCACCGTGTGCAGCAGCCGTGGCTCGCCGCCGGCCTCGAGCTTGCGCCGCAGGTAGCTCACGAACACCTCCAGGGAGTTCGAGGAGGGCCCGAAGTCGTAGCCCCAGACCTTCTCCATGATCATCGATCGGGAGAGGACCTGGCGCGGATGGGTCAGGAACAGCTCGAGCAGCTCGAACTCGGTCTTGGTCAGCGTCAGCTCCCGGCCCTCCCGCAGGACCTGGCGGCTCGCCGGGTCGAGCGCCACCCCCGCGTACGAGAGCACGGCGGGGACCCCCTGACCGGAATCGACGCCCGGTGCCGAACCCTGGCCCGCGCCGGCCCGCGTCACCAGGGTGGACCGGCGGATCAGCGCCCGCAGCCGGGCGAACAGCTCCTCCAGCGCGAAGGGCTTCACCAGGTAGTCGTCGGCGCCCACGTCGAGGCCGCTGACCCGGTCGGCCAGCCCGTCACGGGCCGTCAACATGAGAACGGGGACCTCGTCACCGCGCGCCCGCAGCCGGCGGCAGGTCTCCAGGCCGTCCATCCTCGGCATCATCACGTCGAGGACGACGATGTCCGGCTGGTCGCGCGCCACCACCTCCAGCGCGGCGACCCCGTCGGGCGCCGTACGCACCTCGTAGCCCTCGAACCTCAGCGACCGCTCCAGCGACTCGCGGACGGCCGCGTCGTCGTCCACCACCAGTACTCGCACGGCCCCAGTCTGCCCCGCTCGCCCGACAGTTCTAGGCTCCGGACGCGCATCTCAGCAAGACCTTGCCGGATCCTCAGCCCCGCTTCAGGCGCTGTGCCCGGAACGGGCCGGTGCGGGCGGATCGATCCTGGGCGCGGGCAGATCGTCCGTGCCCGGGGCCGGAGTGTCCTCCTCGGAGCTCCCGGCCTCGTCGTCGTCGTCATCGTCCACGACCACGACCTCGCTGCGCTGGACGGAGCCGAGCTCGATCCCGGCCCGGCCGAGCGACGCCCGGACCCGCTCCCGCAGCTCGCGGGCGACGTCCCACTGCTTGAGCGGCTGGGTCTTGATGGCGATCCGCAGCGTGTAGCCGTCCGCGGTCATGGTCTCCATGCCCCAGACCTCCGGCTCGGCCAGGATCAGGCCCGACCAGGCCTCGTCCTTCCACAGATTGTCGGCCGTCCGGACGAGCACCCGTTTCGCGGCGGCGACCTCGGTGTCGTAGTCGAGCGGCACGTCGAGAACTGTGCGTGCCCACTGTTGGCTCTTGTTACCGACCCGGGTGATCTCGCCGTTGCGGACGTACCAGACCGTCCCCTCGACGTCGCGCAGCCGCGTCATCCGCAGGCTCACCGCCTCGACGGTGCCCGAGACCGGGCCGACGTCGATCACGTCACCGACGCCGTACTGGTCCTCCAGCAGCATGAACATGCCCGACAGGAAGTCACGCACGAGGTTCTGCGCGCCGAAACCGACCGCGATGCCGAGCACTCCGGCGCTGGCCACGATCGGGGCGAGATTCAGGCCGAGCTCGCCGAGGATCGTGAGGAAAGCCATCCCGAACACAAAGATTGATGTCACGCTGCGCAGCAGCGATCCGACGGTTCCGGCGCGCTGCCGCCGCCGCTCGAGCAGAACCGTCGGATCACCGAATGCGCCCAGCAAGGTGTTCGACCGCAGCCCGCGCAGCAGGCCGGTGCTGCGCCCCGAGGCGGCCCGTTCGGTGGTCCGCCGGATGAACCGGTGCAGCAGCGTCCGGATCACCATCGCGAACAGCAGAATCAGCAGAATCTTGATCGGTGTGCCGAGGAACACCTCGGCACCGGAGGCAAGATAGTTACTGCCCGTGACGTCGTACACGGTCCGGCACATGAGGCCGGGGTCGGTGCCGCAGGCGTCCCGCAGCGCGTTCGCGACGCTCTCGATCGAGACGAGATCCGTCGTCGGGCTGGGCGAGACCGGCACCGAGGGCACGGGGCCGGGCGAGACCGTCGCGGCGGCCGTCGGTGCCGCGGTGGGCGCCAGGATCGCGCCGAGCATCGGGATCATCGGCTGAGCCAGCACGGACGGCTAGCCACCCAGGACCCCGGGGGGCGGCCCGGCCGCGACCGGTTCGGCGGGCACGCCGCCGAACCGGACAGAGCCGAACGGGACACGCGAGATGGGCACAACGTCGGCCATCCTCCGTAAGCAGGTCTCTCAGTCGGATCGACGCCGATCGGGCGCCGTGTGCGTCTGGAAGCCCCCCGGCCGGGCCGCGGCGAGGCGGCCGGCACCCATCCCCCGGCGGCGCCCCGCTGGTGCGGGCGGCTGGCGCGGCGCCGAGTCGACCTTGACAGTCTCGCCCATCGGTGGGTTCGGACCGGCGGGCACCCCCGGGTCGGCCACACACGGACACGACCGACAGGCCGTCACACGCCGTGATTTTATGGTCACGACACACGGTCGAATCAGGTTGTTGTTCGTCACAAACCGCACCGGATATGCACATCGGCGCTTTGCCGGGACTGATGACCATGCAAACAGGCTCGCGTTCTGCCGCCGAAGAAGGTTGACTGTCCATTGTCACCGGAGACGCTGGGTAGGACGGTCCGCGAGGACCCTCGGGTGGGCAGGAGGTCGGCGCGTGGCAGAGGCGCTGGTTCTCAATGCCACGTACGAGCCTCTGTGCGTGGTGTCACAAAGAAGAGCACTGGTGCTCGTTCTCACCGACAAGGCCGTGATGGTCGAATCCGCCGGCCAGGTGCTGCGTTCGTCGACGGCCGCCGTCGAGGTTCCGATCGTCGTCAGGCTGGCGCGGTTCGTGCGCGTGCCCTACCGTTCACAGATTCCGCTCACCCGCAAGGGCGTGCTGGCGCGCGACCATCACCGGTGCGTGTACTGCAACGCCCCGGCCACGTCCCTTGACCACGTGATCCCCCGTTCCCGGGGCGGTCCGCACGTATGGGAGAACGTCGTGGCGGCCTGTGGCCGCTGCAACCACGTCAAAGCCGACCGGGCCGTCGCGGACCTCGGTTGGCGGCTTCGCACGGCGCCCAGAGCGCCGAGCGGAGCCGCCTGGCGCATTCTGGGGTCCCGGCGGATGGACCCGCGGTGGTCGCGGTACCTGAGCACGGTGGCGGACGTCTCCGAGGCCGCGAGCGCCTGACCCGGCCCGTCTGAACCGTCCCGGCCCACCCGACCGGTCCCGGCCCGCCTGGCCCGTCCCACCCGGTCGCCGGGCGGTACCCGCCGCCGGGCCGGGGCAGGTACCCGGGGTGCGCATACTCGTCACCGGTGCGACCGGGTACATCGGCGGTCGGCTGGCTCCCCGCCTGCTCCGCCAGGGCCATCTCGTCCGCTGCATGACCCGTGATCCGGCCCGGCTGGCCGACGTCGACTGGGCCCGGCTCCCCGACGTCGAGGTGGTCCGCGCCGACGCCCTCGACCCCGCGTCGCTGCCCGCGGCGATGGAGGGCGTCGACGTCGCCTACTACCTGATCCACTCGATCGACACCGGCGGCGACTTCTCGGCCGTCGACCGCCGGGCGGCCGAGGCCTTCGCGCGGGCGGCACGGGTCGCCGGCGTGCGCCGGATCATCTACCTGGGCGGGCTGAGCCCGACCACCGGCGTCGGCCTGTCGGCGCATCTGGCGTCCCGGCAGGAGGTCGCGCGGATCCTGCTCGACTCCGGGGTGCCGACGGTCGTGCTGCGCGCCGCGATCATCATCGGCAGCGGCAGCGCGTCGTTCGAGATGCTGCGCCACCTCACCGAACGGCTGCCGGTGATGCTCACCCCGCGCTGGGTGCGGACCCGCATCCAGCCGATCGCCGTCCGGGACGTGCTGCACTACCTGCTCGGATGTCTGCGGCTGCCGGCCGAGATCAACCGCTCGTTCGACATCGGCGGCCCGGACGTCCTGACCTACGCCGACATGATGCAGCGTTTCGCCGCGGTGGAGGGCCTGCGCCGCCGGGTGATCATCCGCGTGCCGGTGCTCTCCCCCGGCCTGTCGTCACTGTGGGTCGGACTGGTGACGCCGGTCCCCAAGGCGATCGCGCGCCCGCTGGTCCGCTCGCTGCGGTCGGAGGTCGTCGTCGGCGAGCACGACATCGCACGCTGGGTGCCGGACCCTCCCAAGGGGCTGCTGCCGTTCGAGACCGCGGTCGCCTACGCGCTGGCGCGGGTCCGCGACCGGGCGGTGGAGACCCGGTGGTCGACGGCGGTCTGGCCGGGCAGCCCGATCGCCGCGCCGTTCCCCGAGGTCACCGCCTACCTGGCCGGCCACCCGTCCAACGGGTCGTCCGGCCACTCGTCCGACGGGGTCCTGCCCGGCGCCGCTCCGCCGGGGGAGCCCGTCCCGACCGATCCGGCCTGGGCCGGGAGCTCGCTGTGCACCGACGAGCGGTCGACGGCCGTCGCCGCGCCGGCGGACCGCCTGTGGCGGGTCGTCGAGGGGATCGGCGGCGAGAACGGCTGGTACAGCTGGCCGCTGGCCTGGTCGGCGCGTGGGTGGCTCGACATTCTCGTCGGCGGGGTCGGGCACCGTCGCGGCCGGCGCGATCCCGCCCATCTGCGTACCGGCGAGGCGATCGACCTGTGGCGGGTCGAGGAGATGGTCCCCGGCCGGCTGCTGCGGCTGCGTGCCGAGATGAGGCTGCCCGGCCACGCCTGGCTCGAGCTGCGCGTCGAGCCGGGCGGTGGCCCCGACGGCGCGACAGTCTACCGGCAGCGGGCGCTGTTCCTGCCTCGCGGGCTGCCGGGTCACCTCTACTGGCGGGCCGTCAGCCCGTTCCACGCCGTGGTCTTCGGCGGAATGCTGCGGACCATCGTCCGCCGGGCCGAGTCCACTCCCCCGGCGACGCCGGTCGGCCCGCCGGCGACGCCGGCCGACCGGTGACCGGGCCTCGGCGCGCGTCGCCCGCCGGTGGACGACGCCCGCCGGCTCAGGTGTGGTCGGCCTCGTCGGGGATCTCCATCTCGAACCAGACGCGCTTGCCGTCCGGCGTCGTCTCGACGCCCCAGGCCTGTGCGAGTGCCTCGACGAGGAGCAGGCCCCAGCCGTGCTCGGCCTCCGGATCGTTCTGGGAGCTGCCGCCGGGCCGGGGCAGGGCGGTGCCCTCTCTGTCCTCGACGCTCACCCGCAGCCGCCCGGGCTCCAGCGTGGCCCGCAGCACGAGATCGCTGCGCGCGTGCAGCACCGCGTTGGTGACCACCTCGCTGACCAGCAGGATCGCGTCGTCGAGTGAGCCGATCCCGGCGTCGAGCAGCGAGTGCCGGACGGCCGTGCGGGCCTGCCCGGCCGACGCGGCGACGGCCGGCAGCGCGAGCTGGAGCAGCGGCGGGCGTAGCGGCCGGGTGATCAGCGCGAGCAGCGCGATGTCGTCGTCCGTGCGCGGCGGGAGGTCCGCGGCCAGCAGGCAGCGCTCGAGCAGGGTCCGGGCGGTCTCCTCGCTCGGGCCCGACCCGCTGCCGCTCACCGCGTCCGGCCCGGACCAGCTGCGGGCCGCGAAGCCACCGCCGGCGCGGCGGCGGTCGCCGCTGCCCCGCGTCCTGCGGTAGCCGCCACGGCGGTCCCGGCCCGAGCGCCGCTCCCGGATCCGCCGCTCCGGGGCGGCGGTGGCCCCGCCGGCCACCGCGGGCCCGCCGGCCGCCGGCGGCACGGCGGATACCGACGGATCACCCGCGGTCGACGCGGTCGACGGGGTTGACGCGGCGGACACAGCGGATTCGGCGGGCTCGGCGGCGGTGGGCGGCGTGTCCTCAGGCGCGGCGCCCGAGGACGAGAGGAACGCCCGAACAGCGCGCGGACGGGCCATCTGCTCGCCCAGGCCCGACCGCAGGTGCTCCAGGCCGTCCGCGAGCGGCCGGCGCCGGGACTCGACCAGGCCGTCGGTGAACATCACGAACGCCGAGCCGGGCGGCAGCGAGATGGTCAGCTCGGAGAACACGCCCTGCTCACCCGTCCCGAGTGGGAGTCCGGGTTCGAGCACGAGGTAGTCGGGCTCCTCGTCGGGCAGCAGCAGCAGCGGCGGCGGATGGCCCGCGCTGGCGATCGTCATCCGGCCCGAGTAGGGGTCGTACACCGCGTACATGGACGTCGCCATCTGCAGGCCGGGCAGCGAGTCGACGACCCGGTCGAGCCGGGCCAGCAGCTCGGCGGGGCCCCAGTCCTCCAACGCGTACGCCCGCAGCGCGGCCCGCAGCTGGCCCATCACCGCGGCCGCGTGCAGGCCGCGGCCCATCACGTCGCCGATGGCCACCCCGACCCGCCCGCCGGGCAGCGGGATGACGTCGTAGAGGTCCCCGCCGACCTCGGTGCCGGCGGTACCGGGCCGGTACTCCATCGCGATCTCCATGCCGTCCAGCGCGGGCGGGTGCGCGGGGAGCATCGAGCGTTGCAGGGTCAGCGCGGACTCCTCGACGTCCCGGAAGAGCTGCGCGTTGTCGAGCGCGGTGCCGCCGCGCCGGGCCAGCTCCTCGATGAGGCGGATGTCGAGCGCGGTGTACTCGACGTCGTCGCGGCGGCTGACGGTGAGCGCGCCGAGCACCCGCCCGCGGGCGTACATCGGCACGGTGACGGTCGCCCCGGCCCGCAGGTCGTCGGAGAACCGGGCGCCGGCCTCACCCGGGAACAGGCGGCGGACGACCTCCTCGGTGTAGCGCGGCACGTAGTACGACTGGCCGGTCCGGATCACGACGCCGGGCGGGATGTCCTCGGTGACCGTCGGCGGGTGGAAGTCGATCGCGGCCCGGACGAACTCCGCGGCCTTCGGGTTGGCGAAGGCCGAGCCGGCCAGCCGGACACAGTCGCCCTCCCCGCGCAGCCAGACCACGGCCGCGCCCCCCAGCCGGGGCACCACCAGGGCGGCGATCATGTCGATGATCCGCTGTGGGTCGAGCGAGCTGCTCAGGACCAGGCTCGCGTCGGCGAGGAACGACAGCTGTTCGAGCGTCGCCTCCTCGGTGACGTGCGCACGCCGCCGCCGCCGGGTGCCCGACAGCTCGCGGACGATGGCACGGCCGACCGTGGCCGTCGTGGCGGCCCAGCCCGCCGAGTGGGAATCCGTGTCGATCACCTGGCCTCGACTCTCCCCTCCGGATGCCTCGACCGGATCGGCCGCAACACGGAGGGGACGTTTACCCATCGGGACACATCCACCCCCAGGAAGCACACCATAACGGACAGTGACGTCATCCACTCGCGGAAGTGTAGTTCGGGAGTCGGACATCGCGCCCGGCGAGACGCTCGACGGACACTTTCCGTAACCGGAGCATCCCGTTTACTTCGTGCCCGCCAAGAGGGTTTGATGCTGCCATGAATCCCGTTGTCACAGACCGTGCGGGCGAACCCGGGCAGTCCGGCGGCCGTTCCGGCCCGGCCGCGCCGCCCGCGGGAACCGACCACCCGGCGTGGTGGCGCGACGCTGTGATGTACGAGGTCTACGTCCGCAGCTTCGCCGACGCCGACGGCGACGGGGTCGGCGACCTCGAGGGCATCCGCCGGCGGCTGCCCGACCTCGCCGACCTGGGCGTCGACGGGATCTGGGTCAGTCCCTTCTACCGCTCCCCCATGGCCGATCACGGCTACGACGTGGCCGACCACACCGACGTCGACCCGCTGTTCGGCACCCTGGCGGACGTCGACGCGTTGCTGCGGGACGCGCGCGCGGCCGGGCTGAAGGTCGTCGTCGACCTGGTCCCGAACCATTCCAGCGACGCGCATCCCGCCTTCCGGGCGGCGCTCGCGGCCGGGCCGGGCGCGCCGGAGCGGGAGCTCTACCTGTTCCGGGACGGGCGCGGCCCGGACGGCGCGCTCCCCCCGAACAACTGGGTCTCGGTGTTCGGCGGCCCCGCCTGGACCCGGGTGCCGGACGGCCAGTGGTACCTGCACCTGTTCGCCCCGGAGCAGCCGGACTGGAACTGGGAGCACCCGCGGGTCCGGGCGGCGCACACCGAGATCATCCGATTCTGGCTGGACCGGGGGGTCGACGGCTTCCGGATCGACGTCTCGCACGGCCTGGTCAAGGACGGCGGGCTGCGCGACCATCCGACCGGCGCGCCGCCGACGCCGGAGACCGGCTTCCGGGAGGAGATCGAGCCGCACGCGTGGGATCAGGACGGCGTCCACGAGATCTACCGCGAGTGGCGGGCGGTCGTCGACGCCCACGACCGGCGCGACGGGCGGCAGCGGGTGCTCGTCGGCGAGACCTGGGTCGCCGACCCGGGGCGCCTGGCCCGGTACGTCCGCCCCGACGAGCTGCACCTGACCTTCACGTTCTCGCTGCTGTACGCGCCGTTCGCCGCCCCGGCCTGGCGGGCCGCGATCGACGCCGCCCGGGCCGCGACAGCCGCGGTGGGCGCGCCGCCGACCTGGGTGCTGGCCAACCACGACGTCGTCCGTCCGGTCAGCCGCTACGGCGGCGGCGCTACCGGCCTGCGCCGGGCCCGGGCGGCACTGCTGACGCTGCTGGCGCTGCCCGGCACGGTCTACCTCTACCAGGGCGACGAACTCGGCCTGCCGCAGGTCGACGTCCCGCCCGAGGCCCGCCAGGATCCGGTCTGGGAACGGTCCGGCCACACCTCACCGGGCCGGGACGGCGCGCGGGTGCCCCTTCCGTGGTCCGGCGACGCGCCCCCGTACGGGTTCAGTGCCGGGACCGCCGAGCCGTGGCTCCCGCAACCGCCCGACTGGGCGTCGCTGACCGCGTCCGCCCAGGCCGTGGACCCGATGTCGACCAGGGTGCTCGTCCGCGGCGCGCTGGCCCTGCGCCGCGCGCTGCCCTTCCTCGGCGGCCCGGCCGGGCCGGGGCTCCCTGCCGGCCCGGGGCGCCAGGCCGAGCCGGAGCTCCAGACCGAACCGGAGCTCCGGACCGAGCCGGCGGCCGGGTTCCGCTGGCGGGACGATCTGCCCGCCGACTGCCTGGCCTTCGACCGGACGGCCGCCGCCGGCGCCCTCACCTGCGTGATGGCCACCCGCGGCGAGGTGCGCCTGGAGATCGCCGGCCGGCTGGTGCTGGCCAGCGGGCCCGTCGGCTACCACGGCGGGACGCTCGTCCTGCCCCCGGACACCACCGCGTGGGTCATCCCCCGTTCGGGTTGACCCACCCGGCTACCGGCATCCGGTGGACGTCCACCGCCCGGCGGACCGCTCACCTTGGCAGACCCGGCCACGACCGACACCGGGCCCGACGTCCGGCCGATCGGGGCCGGGGCCGGGGCCGGGAGGCGGCCGTCCGGTGGCGCAGAATGGACCCGTGAACCAACCGTCACCCGCGCGACCGCGCGCAGACTTCTACGAGGCCGTCGGCGGCGAGGCGACGTTCCGCGCGTTGGTGGCCAGGTTCTACGAGGGGGTGGCCAGCGATCCGGTGCTCCGGCCGCTCTACCCCGACGAGGATCTGGCGGCGGCCGAGGAGCGGCTGCGGCTGTTCCTCATCCAGTACTGGGGCGGGCCGGGCACGTACAGCGAGCAGCGCGGCCATCCCCGGCTGCGGATGCGGCACGTGCCGTTCGCGATCGGCCCGGCCGAGCGGGACGCCTGGCTGCGCATCATGGAATCCGCGGTCGACAGCCTCGGTCTCGCCCCGGAACACCGTGCCCAGCTCTGGGACTACCTGCTGATGGCCGCGAACTCCCTGCAGAACCGCCCGGGCTGATCCTGCCGATCCGGGCTGAGCTCCGGTCCTGACGCGGCGCGGGCCGGGAAGTCGAAGGACTTCCCGGCCCGCGCCGGTCGTTTCGGCCGGTCGTTTCGCGGCGGCTAGTCGCGGGTGAGCTTGCGGTAGGTCACCCGGTGCGGGCGGGCCGCGTCGGCGCCGAGCCGCTCCACCTTGTTGGTCTCGTAGTCGGCGAAGTTGCCCTCGTACCAGAACCAGCGGGCCGGGTCGGCCTCGGTGCCCTCCCAGGCCAGGATGTGCGTCGCGACCCGGTCCAGGAACCACCGGTCGTGGGAGACCACCACGGCGCAGCCGGGGAACTCCAGCAGCGCCTCCTCCAGCGACCGCAGGGTCTCGACGTCCAGGTCGTTGGTCGGCTCGTCGAGCAGCAGCACGTTGCCGCCGCGCTTGAGGGTCAGCGCCAGGTTCAGCCGGTTGCGCTCACCACCGGAGAGCACCCCGACCGGCTTCTGCTGGTCAGGGCCCTTGAACCCGAACGACGACACGTACGCCCGGCTCGGGATGTCGGTCTTCCCGACGACGATGTGGTCCAGCCCGTCGGAGACGATCTCCCACACGTTCTTCTTCGCGTCGAGGCCACCGCGGGACTGGTCCACGTAGGCGATGTCGACGGTCTCGCCGATCTGCAGCTCGCCGGAATCCGGCGAGGCCTGGCCGACGATCATCGTGAACAGCGTGGTCTTGCCGACGCCGTTCGGGCCGATCACGCCGACGATGCCACCGCGGGGCAGCGTGAACGACAGGTCGCCGATGAGCACCCGCTCGCTGAAGCCCTTGGTGAGCTTCTTCGCCTCGATCACCAGGCTGCCCAGCCGTGGGCCGGGCGGGATCTGGATCTCCTCGAAGTCGCGCGGCCTGGCCTTGTCCGCCTCGGCGGCCAGCTCCTCGTAACGGGCGAGGCGGGACTTGCTCTTGGCCTGGCGGGCCTTCGGGTTCGAGCGGACCCACTCGAGCTCCTGGGCGAGCGCCCGGCGGCGCTTGGCGTCCTTCTGGCCCTCGACCTTGAGCCGGGACGCCTTGTTCTCCAGGTAGGTGGAGTAGTTGCCCTCGTAGGGGTGGGCGCGGCCGCGGTCGAGCTCGAGGATCCAGCCGGCGACGTTGTCGAGGAAGTACCGGTCGTGGGTGACGGCCAGCACCGCCCCGGCGTAGCGGGCCAGGTGCTGCTCCAGCCAGGCGACGCTCTCCGCGTCGAGGTGGTTGGTCGGCTCGTCCAGCAGCAGCAGGTCGGGCGCCTCGAGCAGCAGCTTGCACAGCGCCACCCGGCGGCGCTCACCACCGGAGAGGGGGGCGACGGCCGCGTCGCCGGGCGGCAGGCGCAGCGCGTCCATCGCCTGGTCGATCTGGCTGTCGAGCTCCCAGGCGTTCGCCGCCTCGATCTTGTCGATCAGCGTCGCCTGGTCGGCGAGGAGCGTGTCGAAGTCCGCGTCGGGCGCGGCCATCTTCTCGTTGATCTCCTCGTAGCGGGCGAGCACCGCGCGGATCTCACGGACACCGTCCTCGACGTTGCCGCGGACGTCCTTGTTCTCGTCGAGCACCGGCTCCTGCGCGAGCATGCCGACCGTGTAGCCGGGGCTCAGGATCGCGTCGCCGTTGCTCGGGTGGTCGAGGCCGGCCATGATCTTGAGCAGCGACGACTTTCCGGCGCCGTTCGGCCCGACGACGCCGATCTTCGCGCCGGGCAGGAACGCCAGGGTGACGTCGTCGAGGATCACCTTGTCGCCGTGGGCCTTGCGGGCCTTGCGCATCTGGAAGACGTACTGCGCCATGTGTCAACCCTAGGGCATGGCGCCCAGAAGCCCCACGGCGGTGATCCCACCGCGAGCCGCCGACGGTCCCGCCCGATGTTCGACCGGACCCGGATCGGGTACGCCCCGAGGTCAGGCGAGCACCATGGGCACCGGTCGGCCGCCAACGGACGTCGGACGTCGGACAGGTGCCGGTGGGCCAGGGCTCCCGGGAGGCCACATGCGAGCGGATGACCAGCGGGTCGGACTTGCCTGCGAGGCGTTCTTCTTCGGCTATCCCCTCGTGTGCGCCGTCCGGCAGATCATCAGGGTCGCCCACGACGGGCTCGGGCCGATCGGGTCGGCCGGCTTCAACGCCTTCGCGCACGAGACCGACCCGCCCGGCCCGCACTCGCACTTCCAGCACGTCAGCCCGGACGTCCTGGTCTCACTGGCCCAGGTCGACCTGAGCCCTGGGCCGCTGGTCCTGCACGTGCCGCCGACCCCCGGGCGCTACCTCGTCCTGGAGCTCTACGACGTGTGGCTGAACGTGTTCTCCTATCTCGGCACCCGGGTCACCGGCGACGGCGGCGGCGAGATCCTGCTGCTCCCGCCCGGCCCGGCGGACGGATCCGTGCGCGCGGTGGCCGACAGCCCCATCCACGGCGACCGGGTCGACGGCTCCGCGTCCGGCGGGGTGGTCGAGGCGGACAGCGGGGTGGTCGAGGCGTACGGCGGGGTGGTCGAGGCGCCGTCGCGGGTCATCAGCGTCATCGCCCGGTTCGGCTATCGCGGACCGGCGGACCTGCCCGCCGTCCGGGCCCTTCAGGACACGCTGACCCTGCGCCCGCTCGACCCGGGCGTGCGGCGACCGGAAGGACCGCCGGACCGTTCCAAGCGCGTCTGCGACGACCTGCGCTTCTGGGAGGAACTGCGCACCTGGATGCGCGCCTTCCCCCCGCCGGCCGCCGAACGCGACTACGCCCGCCGGTTCGAGGCCCTCGGCCTGCTGACGGACCCGTCTCCGTACATCGACCCCGATCCGCGGCTCGCCTGGTCGCTACGCAGCGGCCTGCGCACCGGCCGGGACGAGCTGGAACGGCTCGCCGCCGCCGGCCGCCGGGCCCACCAGGGTTGGATCGGCACCCTGCACGAGGCCGACTACAACCTCGACCGGTTCGGCCCCGGTGTGCTGGAGGACCGGCACTGGGAGATCCCGGACCGGGCCCAGGCCCGGATCGCCCGGGCGATGGCCGCCCGGCGCCCGCTCGGCATCGTCCACGCCTACGAGTCGACGTCAGCCTGCTGCTCGGTGGACGCCGACGGGCGCCACCTCACCGGCGCGCACAGCTACCTGCTCCGCCTCCCGCCGCCGGCGGTCGACGCGTTCTGGACGCTCGCGATGTACGACGAGCCCGAGGGCTACCTCGTCGACAACGCCCTGCACCGGTACGCGATCGACAGCCGTGACGATCTCGTCCACGCCACTGACGGCTCCGTCCCGGTGTTGATCCAGAGCGACGCTCCGGACACGGACGCGGGCGCGGATATGGGCGTGGGCGCGGACACCGACGCGGCGACGCCGGTGAACTGGCTGCCGGCCGCGGCGGGTGACTTCCGGCTCGTCCTGCGGATGTATTTGCCCGGCAAGGAGGTGCTCAGCGGCGCCTACTCCCTGCCGTCGATCCACCGGTTGGACTGAGAGCCCAGGACAGCGCGGCTCAGGACAGCGCGATGCGGACGGCGGGTCGCGGGCCCTGGCCGGTCTCGTCCACGTGGGCGCTCGGCGCGAGAACCGCCACGTCCGCCGGCCCCGCGCCGTGAGGATCCTCGACCAGGACGGGGATCACCTGCCGGTCGACGGTCCGCGCACGACCGCCGGATGCCGGGGTGGCCAGCAGCGACACCGTCACCGACGTCCCCGCCCCGGGCACCTTCGTGATCTTCGCCAGGCCGGCCGGGCGCCCGGCGGTCATCCCCGCCGGCGACCCCCTGGTCTCGCCACCGCCGTAGGTGACGACCTCCGTGACGTCGCCGGGGTCCAGGCCGTCCCCGTCGAGGGTCAGCCTGGCCGTCACCGGCCCGTTCACCGAGACGGGGTAGGTCAGCCGGACCCCACCGGCCTCGAACACCAGCTGGGCCGCCCGGGTCCCGCGCGGCGGCGCGTCCACGCTGACCTCGACACCGACACCGCGACCGGTGGCCACCGTGAGCGCGTCCACCCGTGAACGCGTCACCGAGCCCGGGGACCGGTTGTAGGCCGGCGGCAGGCGGAGCAGGTACGGCGTCCGATCGGGATGGTCGGCGACGACCTTCAGATCTGCGACCCCACGCGAGACCGCGAACAGCAACGCGCCGTCACCGTCGGCGCCGTCGAGAGCGGGCCCGTTGGTGGGCACCGCGCTCGGATGGCCCAGGTAGGGCGGGCTGGCGGCCACCAGCACCAAAGACCGCCCGGGCAGGGCCCGCAGCATCGCCGCCAGGTCACGGTCGTGGTCCGTCATCGTCGCGTTCGCGTCGATCGCGCCGACGAGGATGAACGTGGTCAGCCCGACGACGCCCGCGGCGCACACCCCGGTGACCGCGCGGGCCGCCCGGCGCCGGGACCAGCAGGCGAGGTCGACCAGCCCGCGCGCGCCGAGGTGCACGAGCCCGATCAGCACGGGCATCAGGTAGAACGGCCCGACGTACCGGATGCCGCCCCACAGCTCCGCCGCGTTCCACGCCCCCCAGAAGCCGAGGTAGCCGACCACGAAGAGCAGCATGCCGAGGCCGAGGGCGTACCCCGGGCCACTCAGCCGGCGCCGCGCGGCCGCCACGATCGCGGCGACGGCGAGAACCACCCCGCCGCAGCCCCAGCCGCCGAGCAGCCAGAGATGATCCCCGACCGAGGCCAGGCCGTCACCGAGCCCGAAGTCATGCCCGCCGTCCGACGGGTAGAGCCTGCGCGGGCCGAAGCCGAGCTTGTCGTCCGGTTCGAGCAGCGCGAACGGCAGCCTGAACGGGCTGCCGGTCGCCGCCGCGTTGGAAGCCAGCAGGATCACGGCCGGAAGCACCAGCCCGGCCGCCGTCCAGCGCAGGGCCCACCCGAGCCGCCCGGACCCGCGCGCCGTCACGACACCCCAGACCGCCACCGGGGCGAGCAGGAGCACCACGTCGTACGGTCGCACCGCCACGGCCACCCCGACCGCGAGCCCCGCGCCGGCAAGCGCCCGCCCGCTGGGCCGCCCCGAGCGCCGTCCGGTGCCGTTCAGCCCCCCGGCACTCGGCCCGCCGCTGCTCAGCCTGCCGCCGCTCGACCCACCGGCGCCCGGTCCGCCGGTCTTCAGCCCACGGAGCAGGCCGAGGAACGCCAGCTCCATCAGCACGAGCACCGGCAGGTAGCTCAACACCAGCGCGCTCTGCACGATCACCAACGGGGAGAACGCCAGCAACGTCGCGGCCAGCGCCGCGACCTTCCGCTCCCCCGCCAGCTCGACACCCAGCAGGTAGGTGACGATCACCGCCGCCGCCGCGACGACCGCCAGCACGGGCGAGACGCTGCCCGTCAGCATGAGACCCAGCGCGAACAGCCCCGGGACGAACGGCGTGTACTTCAGAACAAAATGATCACCCGAGATGGCGGCGAGCCAGGGCGCGTACGACGCGGCCGGGTCAGGCGCCGACGGAAAGAGATGGCCGTCCGCCAGCGTCCGGGCGTGCAGGAGGTAGATGACCTCGTCATTGTTGATCGACAGGTACGGGAAGAGGTTGTGCCGCAGCAGGACGGCCGCCGCCGCACTGGCCACGGCCAGAACCGCCACGTACCGGCCGGCCGGGCTGACCGCCTGGCACCGACGCCACAGCCGCCGGGGCAGCGACTCGGGCGTCACGACCAGGCGGCCCGCAACGGCTTCGGCACCCGCCACCGGCTCGACACCGGCCACCGGTTCGCTGTCCGCCACCGGTTCGGTGCCCACCACCGGTTCGGTGCCCACCGCGCGGTCCGTGTCCGCCCGGCCGGCCGGGCCGCGGAGGACTGTGCCGCCCTGATCCGGCGGAACCGCGCCGATCTGGTTCGCGGTGGCCTTGCCGATCCGGTCGGACGGCTCATCCGGCGCGGAAACCGCGCCGGCGCCGGGATCACTCGACCTGCTCACCCTCGGCACGGTACCGAGCGGCCTGGACCGCCTTTCGGCTGGTGGCCCCATCGGTCACCGCATGTCGGTCAGACCCGCCCATTGCGCGACCGCCACCGACCCCGCTATCCGAAGGCCCCGCCCAGCCCCAGCAGGCGGGCCTCGCCGACGACGTCGGCGAGGCCGAAGGTGACGCCCTCGGAGGACGCTGAGGTGGTGCTCGAGGTGGGGAAGTCCGGCGTCGTGAGCCCGCGCCTGATCCCGATCCCGCGCACGCTCCCGCGCTCCGCGAACAGCGAGGCCGGCACCGGCGCCGGCCCGGCCTCGGACCGCTCCAGACCCGACCCTCCGGTGGCCCGGGCGCTACCGCCCACCGGCGCGGCGTCGACGGGGACGGCCCCCGCCGGCGTGAACCCCGACCCGCCGTTCGCGGAGGCCTCGACGGCCAACCGCCGGCCCGCCTCCACGGGAACCGGGCTTGCGTCTCCCGTCTCCCCGGAGGAGCCGTTTCCCCCCGTGCCGCTGTCGTCGAGTTCGTGGGAGTCGGCGCCGAAGGGGTCGCCCGGGTGCTCACCCGTCTCCGCCACCGGAACCTCGTCCGCGGGACCGGCCCCGCGCGCGACCCGCCGGACGTCGACCGGGCGCCAGGTGAGTTCCGCCGCGACCGCGTCCGCGTCGATCTCGTAGGTGACGCGCCGGTCGCCGTCCTGCGTCTCGAAGTTGTTCTGCCGCAGGCGGCCGACGACCAGAGCGCGGTCTCCCCGCGACAGGCTGACCGAGACGTTCTCGGCGAGCTGACGCCAGCAGGAGACGCGCAGGTAGAGGGTGTTCCCATCCACCCAGCGCTGTTCGGAGCGGTCGTAGCGGCGGGGGGTGGAGGCGACCCGGAAACCGCAGACGGAGACGCCGCTGGCGGTCACCCGCAGCACCGGATTCTCCACGAGGTTGCCGATCAGTGTGATCGTGGTGTCGAGCATCAGAGGCTCCTTGGCGAACATCTCGGGGACAGGGAGACGACCCGGAGGACGGCGGCCCACCACGACGGACCCGAAGGGATCCAGGCGGCGAAAGCTGGCCGGCCGCGCACCCACGCCATCACTCTGCGCCGCGTTCCAGCCGCTGGGAACCTGTTCCGGTCAGCTGTGGATAACTGTTCGCCATCCACAGGCCGCCCTCGCGACACACCCGCACGGTGGCGCGTCTCTACGTTCGTTCTTGCCAGCGGCGGAGGCGGCCGCCGCCCGACGGCTGACAGCTGACGCCCGACGACCGGCAGCTGACGGCCAGCCGTCGAGCACGGGGCACGTAGCGAGCGCGGCGGGCGGGCGGGCGGGAACAACCTGGAGGCGGATCCGGGTTGCCGCCGTGCAGGACGGCGCACCACCCCACCGGACGGTGTCCTGTCCGCCGGTGCCTGGCGACGGTGCCCGCACACGTGGAGAAAGGAACGGTATGTCGACTCAGGCAGCCAGCCGCGACGTGACCGCGGCGGCGAGCGGGACGTTCCTGCTCGGAGGCGAACTACCCGTGAACCGGCTCGGTTTCGGCGCGATGCGGATCACCGGGCCGGGTATCTGGGGTGAACCCACGGACCGGGCGGAAGCCATCGCGGTGCTGCGGAGGTCGGTGGAGCTCGGCGTGAACTTCATCGACACGGCCGACTCCTACGGCCCGCACGTCAGCGAGGAGCTGATCGCCGAGGCCCTACACCCCTATCCGGACGGCCTGGTGATCGCGACGAAGGGCGGCCTCACGCGGCAGGGGCCGGACGAGTGGACCGCCGTGGGACGCGCCCCATACCTGCGCCAGCAGGTCGAAATGTCGCTGCGCCGCCTCAAGCTCGAGCGCATCGATCTCTACCAGCTCCACCGCATCGACCCGAGGACTCCCGTCGAGGAGTCCCTCGGTGAACTGCGGGCGCTGCAGCAGGAGGGCAAGATCCGCCACATCGGGGTCTCGGAGGTCAGCGTCGCCGAACTGGAGCACAGCCGGTCGCTGGCGGAGATCGTCAGCGTGCAGAACCGGTACAACCTCGCGGACCGCGGCTCCGAGGACGTCCTCGACTACGCGGAACGCGAGGGTATCGGCTTCATCCCCTGGTTTCCCGTCGCGACCGGTACACTCGCGCGACCAGGCGGAGTCCTAGACGCGACCGCGAAGCGGCACGGCTCGCAACCCGCGCAGCTGGCGCTGGCATGGCTGCTGCGCAGATCACCCGTGATGCTGCCGATCCCGGGCACGTCTTCGACCGCCCACCTGGAGGAGAACGTCGCCGCGGCAGGAGTCAGCCTCACCGACTCCGAGTTCGACGAGTTGAGCAAACTGGTCAGCTGACGCCGCACTCGGCCGACCTGCCCCGGCCGGCGACACGCGACCGGCTTCCGGTACCGCGTCGCCGACCAGCGCCGGACGGCCGGCGGCCCAGAGGACGGGACGTCGGCTCCGCCTCCCCAGGCGGAGCCGACGGGCGGGACACCGGGGGTCGGTGCAACTTCGACCGCCCCGGGGTGGACACTGTCCATCCCACCCGGGACTCGTCCGCGAGCCCCACAATGGAACAACGCGCCCGTAGCTCAGCGGATAGAGCGAGTGCCTTCTAAGCACTGGGTCGCAGGTTCGATCCCTGCCGGGCGCACCAGCCAAAACGCCCCCGCCGATCTTGCTGACGGAGGCGTTTTGTAGCAACGGGTGCAGCAACGGCCCTCAGCTCCGGGGCTCGGTCAGGTGCCCGTCGAGCTTGCCCAGGGCGCGCCGCTTCTCCCCCATCGAGGCATGCGCGTAGATCGTCATCGTCACCTCGATCGCCGAGTGCCCGGCGATGTCGCGGACGATGTGCGGCGGCACGCCGAGGTCCAGGAGCAGCGTGACGCAGGTGTGGCGCAGCCCGTGGAAGACCACCCCGTCGAGACCGACCGCACGGCGCAGCGGCATCCAGAAGCGGCGCAGGTTGTCCGGCTCGATCGGAGTCCCGATCTTCGTCGTGAACACATAGCCGGTCTGCACCCAGGCGTCGCCGGCCGTCTCACGTTCAGCGTCCTGAAGCTTGCGATGCTCCGCGAGCGCATCCGCGACCAGTCCGAGGAGCGGCAGCGTGCGTTCGGAGTCCTCCGTCTTCGGCGGGCACAGCCGAAGCTCCCCGCCGACCCGCAGGAGCGTGTGACGAACGGTCAGCGTCTCCCGCTCGGTGTCGATGTCCGACCACTGGAGCCCGAGCAGCTCCCCGCGCCGCATCCCGAGGAACAGCGCTAGGACCAGCAGCGCATACAACCGGTCGCCGGCCGCCGCGTCGAGCAGCGCGTGAGCCTGTTCGACGGTCAGGCCGCGGTCGACGCCGTAACGGGGGGTGGAGACCTGCACCAGCTTCGCGACGTTCCGCCGGATCAGCTCCTCCCGGACGGCCGCCTGGAGCGCGTTACGGAGCACGGCGTGCACGACCTGAACCTGACGCTTCGACGGCAGCCGCTTGCAGCATTGGCCGACCGCGCAGCAACGCCGCTCCCCCTCCGGTCGTGCCTTGTCCGCTCCCCGCGCGCAGCACCGGCAGGTGCTCTCCGTCCGCCGGATGAACTGCCGGACGTCCGCGCCGGTCAGCCTGTTCAGCCGCTTCTTCCCGAGGCCCGGCACGAGGTAGATCCGGACTGCCTTCTCATAGGTGACATACGTGTTCGGTTGGCGGTTCGGTTTCACGGTCTGGGCAAGCCAGGCCGTCAGGTACCGCTCGACCGTCCATCCCGTGGCATCCGCCGGGATTCCCTGGTCCGAGTTGGCCTGGAGTTCGGTGAGCTTGCCGCGGACGATCTCCTCCGACTTGCCGTAGACCGGCCGCCGCTTCGTCGTGCCGTCCGGCATGAGGACGTAGGCCGCGCCGACCCACAGGCCGTCCCCGCGCTGGTAGATCGAGCCCTGACCGTTCGCACGCTTGGTGCGTTCCTTGCGCCGGCCGTTCGATGGGCCGTTGGTGTTGCTGGGCATGGGTGGGTTCTCCTTGCCGGAAGAACGGGACAGGTTCACGCGGGCCGCGGTGGCGTTGCCCGGTGCCGGTGGGTTTCCGTTCTCTGGCGCTGGGATGGTCTGTCGGGGCGCCGGCCGCGTCCAGGGCGCTGCGCGTCGCTACGCGATCGGCCTCCGGCCGACCCTGGACACGTCCGACACCCCGACAGCTTCAAGCGCCACCAGAGAACGGAAGAAAAATGGGGGTAGAGCAGGCAGAACAGCCGCTACGGGCGCGGGACGCTCGCCGCCGCCGGACCCGCCGAGGGGTTCCAGCCGTCCAGGACCGTTGCCGAAAGACCGGGCACCCGACGGAAGACCAGGACCGCGTCGACGTCGCCGAAGTGCTCGGTGAAGAAGGCGTCCACGGGCAGTCCCGCGAGGATTTCCGCCACGTCGCCGACGTCCGCACCGGGGCGGATCGTCAGCTCATGGCCGGTGTCGGTCGCGCACACCGAGACGAGCGGGTTCTCACCGTTGCCGGGGGTGCGCCATGCGCCGAAACCGCGAGACGAGAAGATGGACATAGGGCTTTGCTCCTGTCACAGGCAGGGGTGAGGTCTCAGGTCCCGGTCGGGTGTTGGTCGCACCCGCCGGGACCGCTTTACCGAACTTCCGGACGACCGGGGGTCCGCGCGCCGAGTCGCCGGTCTGCCAGCCGTTCACGCCGCTTCTCCGTCGCTGCGCAGCCGGTCGACGTACGCGAGAACAGCCACGCGGGGAACGCGCCGGGAACGACCGATGCGGACGGATTCGAGCCGGTGGCCGCGGATCAGGTCGTACACGGTGCTCCGGCCGACACCGAGCAGTTCCGCGGCTTCGTCGACCGTCAGCAGAAGCTTGGTCACGGTCCTCTCCACAGGATCAGGGCGGTAGATCAGGCAGCGTGAGCCGGAACCGGTGGGCCGGTTGCCGGAAGTTCGCCGGCCGTGGCACGGCGGGCCGCGTCGAGTTGCGCGCGCCAGGCGTGGCGTTGCGCGACGGCCTGGAGAAGCAGGTGTTCGCGGCGCGGCGCGGCCGGGTCACCGGGCCGGAGCAACGTCCACGCCGTCCGAGCCGGGTCCAGGCCCGAAGCAGCCGACGCGACCGGACCGGTGTCGGTCTGGCCGAGAGCTTCGAGCTGCTCGCGGACCCAGGCGACCCGATCCGCCCGGTGATCGGTCAGCGTCTTGCCTGACCATTTGCGGCTCACCAGGACCCGCCGGCCGCCGAACCCGAGCGTCTCCCGCCGGTGCGCCTTCCCCCGGCACCGCCCAGGGACGAGACCCGGTTTCGGGTTCTTCGGCTGGACCCCGAAGCGCAGCCAGTTCGAGCAGGTGGGCGAGCACGGTTCGTAGCGCAGCGCCGCCGCGAGCCGGTCGACGTGCCGACGCTGCGCTTCGGACGTGGCCGCGTGGCAGGCGTCGAGGCTCTTCGTCAGGTACTTGGTCAGATAGCCGATCATCCGGCCGGTGTGCGCCGAGTTCGCCGTGACGCCGTCCGCGCGCAGCTGCGGGCCCAGGCGGACGACGTGCGCCGGTTCGTCATCCTCGCCGATCTCGTCCAGCGCCTCATCCCAGGTGGGCAGCGGGCGGGCGGTGTCCGGGTCGAGGTAGCCGGCCGTGTCGTCATCCCAGGCGGGAAGGTGACCGTCCTCGTAGACGGGCCGGTCGGCAGCAGGCCACCAGACCTGGTGATACGTGGCCGCCGCCACCTGGCGAAGCAGCAGACGCGGGATGGTGCCGCGGATGGCCGCGTGCAGGTGCGGAGCGAGCCGCCGCTGTGGTTCCAGCGCGGCGAAGTACTGCACCTCCCACCCCACGGCCCGGCGGAGGTTCTGCCAGAACCGGTCGATCAGCTTCGGGAAGTGGATCGCGTCCCGGGCCGCCCGCCGGTAGTCGTACGAGCCCGGATCGACCGGGGAGCCGTCGGAGTTCACCCGGCCGTACGTGTCGCAGGTCAGCGTGAGGAACATCGACGGCCGCCAGGTGGTGCCGTCCGTCGCTTCGTAGGTTCGGCCGATCGTGCGCTTGTCCACGGGCAGCCGAGGCAGGTCGGGTGCGTCCTGCCGCCGGCGGGTCGACCGGGCCCGGCGAGGGCGATCCCGATCATCCGGGGCCGCCTTCCCCCGCACGCCGAGCGCGTTGAGTTCCTCGTCCACCTGGCCGATGAGTTCGTCGATCTCAGCGACGCCGGCCGGGTCACTGTCCCGTTCGGCCTCCCGCCGGACGGCTTCGAGATCAGCCCGGAACCCGGCGAGGATCTTCGCTTCGGCGGACGGCGGGTCCGGGTCGGGAAGCGGTTCGTCATCCAGGTGCCAGCCGGCTTTGCACTGCGCCATCCGCAGCCGCCTGGCCTTCTCCGCGCACGGCGGGCACTTGCTCGCCAGGGTGGCCCCGCAGGGCACCGGGATGATCGCGGTTTCGCCGGTGTCGAGGTTCGTCCGGCGCATGGCCATCGGCCGGACACACACGCCGTTCTCCACGGCGACGGTCTCGACGACCGCGCGAGCGAGCGGCATCCGCATCCGCGCCGCCCGGGAACCCGGACGATCATCACGATCGTCACGGCTGGTGGGTGCACACGAGGTGGCCGGGTCAGTGCCGGTGACGGAAGTGGTCACGCGGGAGGGTCCTCCGTGACGTCGGGGTCGTGGTGTCCGCCGGACGGGTTGGCGGACGATTCGGTGAAGCGGGAGCAGCCGCAGGGAGACCCGCAGCCATCAGAGGCCCGGCACCGGCGCCGCCGGTGGGCGATCCGCGGATGAGCGCAGGTCGCGCACACCGGCAGCTCCGGTATCGGCGCGGCGAAGTCCGGCGAGCCGGCCGGGCCGGTGGATCTCATGCGGCAGGGTCGAGACGCTCGCCGTCTCCCCACTCGCCGCCGTCCAGGTCGAAAAGGTCATCGGGGATGTCCGGCACCCAGCCACCCAGGACGGGCCGGTAACGGTCGACGGTCCGGGCGATCTCGCCGTCGTCGACGTGGGCCGCCCGGACCCGGACGGGATCGGGATCGCCGTCGTGCAGGACGTAGCCGACCCCGGGGAGCGACAGCGGGATCTCCTCCGCCCGCGCGCCACGGTCACGGGCACCGGAGCCGAGCACGAGATCCGCCTGTTCCGGTTCGGTCATCCGCAGCGCGACCCGGACCGGGAAGAGGTCCCGGAACGGAAGCACCTCCTTACGCGGGTCCTGCACCGCCGCCAGGACCACGACCCCGGGCGCCCGACCCTGCGAGAGCAGCAACGGCAGCGCCGCTCCGATCCGCTTCTTCACATCCCGATCGGTGACGTACGCCGTGAGGGACGCGATCTCATCGACCACCAGGACGATCAGCGGTTCCGCGACCGTCGGGACGTGCAGCCGGGTGTTCCCGGCGAGGCGGGCCGTCCGGTTCTGCATGACGGTCACCGCGTCGTCGAGGAGATCCGCGATCGACGCCGTGTCCGTGGCGAAGCGCGTGAACATCGCCCGTCCGAAGGCGAGTTCCATGCCGCCTTTCGGGTCGCACACCCACAGCTCGACCAGCCCCGCCCGTACCGCCGGGCCGAGACCGCGGATGACCGACCACAGCACCGAGCCCTTACCGGCACCGGTCGCACCCGCGACGAGCACGTGAGTTCCCCGGACCGGCAGCGTCCAGGAACGGCCGTCCTCGCACCGTCCGACGGGCACCGCCGACAACCCGGCCAGCAGCCGCGCCGCACCCTCACCACGGCGGACGGCTGCGGACGGAACGGCGCCGACAGGGTCAGAGTCGGCACCGTCGCCGGAGTCGTCCAGGTTGGGAGGAGAAACCGGCCGGGTCAGCGAGTCCCGGTGGTGGAAGGAGACGCGGACGAAGCGGACCGTCTCGGCCTGCACCTGGCAGCGCCGGGCGCGGAACACGTGCCGCAGCGCCTCAGCCTGTTCCGCCCACTGCGCCGGTGTCTGACCCGGCAGCAGCTCGACCCGCAGCACGTCCACCGACCGCGACGAGCGGATCTTCCGAATCCGCGGGAAGTACTCGTCGAAGTTCACCTGATCACCGGTCGACGTCGGCATGCGGATCGCCAGGTCGGTATGAACCATCGCCGGCTTCCAGCGCCACCGGTAGACGAACGTCAGCCGCGCCCGGCCCCACAGCCACCAGGCCACCGGCCCGAACGACCGCGGATGCACCCGCCACCACACGACCGCCACCAGGACCAGCCCCGCGACGAGCACGGCCAGGCCGACGAGCCCGATCCGGTGCACCACCAGGAGCAGGCCGACCGCGGACACCACCGCGACGCGGTGACGCCAGCAGCCCCGCAGCGCCAGCCACAGCACCTTTCCGGCCACCGCCAACAGCAGCATCCACACCGGCACGCGCACCTTGTCGGCCCGCGACGGCACCCGCGGGAAACGCTGGTCACCGTTGATTCTGGACATGGCAATACCACCTGTTTTCGAGCGCACGAAATACAGACAGAGGGAATCGACGAAAAGGAGAAAGAGCCGAGGAACGGGAAGTCGTTTCCTCGATGTAGCCGACGAGCAGCGAGAAAGCTACGCGGCGCGCGACCCGGAGGCGTCGTCGTTCGGAGCGGCGGCGTTCGCGACTTCCTGGGTTTCGAACTGGTAGTTCTCGTAAACGATCAGGTAGTCGTTGACCGCCGCGAGCAGCTTGTACGCGAAGTCAGCGTGCCGGGCGTCCGGAGCCTGCTCCATCGCCGAGATGCTCAGGCTCACCCGTCCCGCGTCCACGACCAGGATCGGCGCCCGGTCGGGGTAGGTGTGGCAGAGCACCGACCACTCCGCGCCGATGTGCAGCCCGAGTGTCGTGTACGACCGCTTCCCCTCGCCGCTCACGCCGCCGCTCCGGTCGGACGCCGGGCCGGAACCGCCGGGCGCATCCGCGAGGCACGCAGGGCGTACGCCTGCTTGGGGAAGTTGCCGTTCTTGTCCACCCAGGGGGTGATCGTCAGGCCCTCGAACAGCACCGGCCGGAACGGCGTGCCCGCCAGGACCTCCGGCAGCACCGGCTGAACCTCGCCGGGGACCTTCACCTTCAGCTCCGCCTGGCGCGCCGCCGGGTCCGCGTCGAGCACGCGCACCGTCCAGATCCGCTCGCCGGTGTTCGGGTCCCGTTCCTGCGGGTCGGGCGCACCGGCCTTGGCCTTCTCGTAGTCGTTCGCCGCCTCCACACCGAGGACGAACGCCCCCGCGGGGAACACGTCCTCGAAGCGCACCGGAATGCGTCGCGGAACCGCCACGGTTCGTCTACCTCCGTGAGGGTCAGCCCCGCCGCCGGTGTTCCGGCCGCTGTCGGGCAACACCCACTCTGAACCGCTCACGAACCAATCGCCAAGCGCTTTCGTTCCGACGTATACGGACTCCGGATGGAAATTATCCACTCACCGGCTGGAATGCCCGTCCGCCACAACGCTACCTTTGACAGGTGACAAACAAACGGGGGATTCCACCGTACACGGCACGAGGCAGAGTCGAGGGTGAGGACTGGCAGGCGGTCGCCGACGCCCTCAACGCGAGGATGACCCGCAAGCGGATGGGACAGCAAGCACTCGCCACCGCGTCAGGTGTGTCCGTCGCGACGCTACGCCAGCTCCAACACGGCGCCCAGGGCCGACGGGTCCAGGACGCCACCCTGGCCGCCGTCGCCCGCGCGCTCGACTGGCCGGACGACCACCTGACCCGCATCCTCGTTCACGCCGAGGAGCCCAGCGAGACGACCTCAGGCCAGAGCGAGGACCGCGCAGGAACGCCGATCAATCGTCAGATCCTCGCCGTCCTGCTGCGGATCGAACAGCGACTCACCGATCTCTCGGAACGGATCGCGCCCACCGACCCACCGAGGACGAACAGCGGCAACGATAACGGGCCGGTACCGACGGAGTAGCTTCCGCTGGTACCGGCCCGTTATGGGGCCGAGACGTTGTGGTGGTCGGTCAGCCAGCCGTCGTGGCCACCGGAACCCCGATCCCGTGAAGCACGGCCCGGCGGACCGATTCGAGCGCCTCCACCTGGCCAGCCCGGAACGCGGTCCGTTCCCCCTTGGTCATCCACCGCGAGTCAGGCCGTGCCGGGTGCGCATCCATCGCCGTCCGCAGCGCCGCACCCGCGCAGCCCCGCCGTGAGGGCCCCGGACCGTCGCTCTCGACCGGCGCGCGGTCGCCGGCGGGCACCCGGTACACGAGCACCACGTCCACATCGCCGAACGACTCGGTGAACTTCAGCCCGCTGGGCATCCGCGCCACCGCCCGCAGGAGATCTTCGGAGTCCGAACCCGGCTGGACGACGACCGCCCACTCCTCCGCGCCCCATGGCAGCATCACTACCGCCGGCAGCTTCTCCCTCGCTCGCTCGGCGTCACCCTCGCCAGCCGGCACCGGGGGTAGGAACGGACCCATGCCCGCGGAGGTCATGTCCACCGCCGGTGGTCCGCGAAGCGCGTCACGAGGTCATCGAACCTGGTCCAGTCCACGGCCGGTGGCCGCACGTCGTGGACGAAGAACCGCAGCGGGGTGACCTGGTAGTCGTGCCAGCCCTGTTCGACCGCGAACAGGTCAGCCGCGGCCGGCGAGTTGAAGGTGATGACCGTGTCCCGTACCTGGCGGGTCTCGCCCGGTTCGAAGCGGACGATGCCGAACAGCAGCGGCCCGGGATCACCTCCACTCGTTCTGTCTGCTCTGTCGAACATCACGTTCCGTCCTCCTGCGTTCGATGGTGGGCGACGAGGCACCGGAACCGACCCGCGAAGGTGTTCGACCTGCGGCGGATCTGGTGCCCGCCCACCGTCCAACCGGACGGCTTGTCACGGAAGGCCGCCGGCCGTATACGCCGAGGGTTCCGATCTATACGGAGACCGGATAGGCTCTGCGCGTCCGATCAAGGACAGGCGGTCCTGTACCTACCGTCCGGAGGCGCCCGTGGTGTCCGTCCGTCGCCCGTTACCCCAGGCCCCGCCGGGACTCTGGGACCGGCCAGACATGGCCGACGCACTCGCCCGCCGTGACATCGGCACCGTCTTCAAGATCTACCGCCAGTGGACCGGCGCGACCCAGACGCAGATCGCCGCCGTCTGCGGCCTCCCGCAGTCACACGTCAGCGAGATCTCGACCGGCCGCCGCCAGGTCGCCAGCCTGGAGATCTTCGAGCGCATCGCCGACGGCATCGACATCCCCCGGGGGCGCATCGGACTTGCCGAAAGACCCGGCACCGTCCCCGAGCCACGGACCGAACCCGGAGCACCCGTCGTCAACGTGCCCGGCGACATCGTGCGCGTCTATCCCAGTCGGACAGCCGTCCCCTCCGAGCTGTGGCGGACGCTGTTCGCCAGCGCGCGCCACCAGGTCGACGTCCTCGTGATCGCCGGCCTGTTCCTCCCCGACGGCCACGCCGACTTCACCACCGTCCTCCGCCGCAAAGGCGCGGAAGGCGTGACGATCCGCTACGCACTCGGCGACCCCGAATCACCCGCCGTCGCCCTCCGCGGCGAAGAGGAAGGCATCGGCGACGGGCTCGCCGCCCGGACCCGGATCACTCTCACCTACCTCGCGTCCCTCCGCGAGGCACCCGGGATCGAGCTACGGCTACACGCCACCACGCTCTACAACTCGATCTACCGGTTTGACGGCGACATGCTCGTCAACACCCACGTCTATGGCGCCCCCGCCGCGCACTCCCCCGTCATGCACCTACGCGCCCAGCCCGGTGGCCTGTTCGACCACTACGCCGCCAGCTTCGAGCGCATCTGGGCCACCACCGAAGGAGCCTGAACCCTCTTGGCGCGAATCGACTACTTCAACGACCCGAACGCTCCCAAGGCGAACAGTGTCGTCCCCTCCGTCACCGCCGTCGTCACCGACGAGGCCGGACGCATCCTCATGGTCCACAAGACCGACAACGACCTGTGGGCCCTGCCTGGCGGCGGCATGGATCTCGGCGAATCCATCACCGACGCCGCGATCCGCGAGACCAAGGAAGAGACCGGCATCGACATCGAGGTGACGGGACTCATCGGGGTCTACACCAACCCCCGGCACGTCCTGGCCTACGACGATGGCGAGGTCCGCCAGCAGTTCTCGCTCTGCTTCACCACCCGCAACCTCGGCGGAGAGCTACGCACCTCCAGCGAGACGAAGGAGGTCCAGTTCGTCGCACCCGAGGACCTGGACACGCTGAACATCCACCCGTCGATGCGGCTCAGGATCGATCACTACCTGGAGAACCGCGCGACGCCCTACCTTGGCTGAGCCGCCGCAAGCCGCGCGGTGGTGCGCTCGACGGTGGTTTGGAGATCCGGCCGCGCCCGAGTGACCGACCGGTGCACGATCGACCCCTCGCCGTAGCGAGCGAGGATCTCCGCGATCCGTTCAGCGAAGGTGAACCGCTGGCCCTGCGGACCCGTCGTCATGTCCGCCGCGCACAGCGCGTCCATCACCGGCGAGACCTCCAGCTCCCACGCGGAGAGTTCCGCCGTCAGTCCCCGCTCCTCGGCTTCGTAGCGGGCGCACGAGTGGTGGGCGACCAGGGCGCACAGCCGCTCCGGGGCGTCCCGGGCTTCGAGGAACCGGGCACCGTCCACCGGATGGAACCGCAGGTGAGCGATCGGTGGGGCGTAGCCGATGTCATGCAGCCAGGCAGAGGCGACGAGCAGGTCACGCTCGCCAGGAGCGACAGCCGCGGACACCTCACGGGCAGCCGCAGCAACGGCCTGGACATGCCGCCACCGATCCCCCAACGGGGTCAGCAGCTCACTCGCCAACCGCTCAGCAACCGCTACATCCACCCGATCACGGTACGGCGACCGCCACCAGGCCGTCAGCGAGAGCCCGAGACTGCCGAAATGCTCGTTTTATGATCAAGACCGCGCCGCGCGGCCGACTGCGCGCGGCCGCAAGCGGCCGTGCTCGCCGGGCGCGTCGCGCTCGAGACACAGCAAAAAGGCCAACTACCGTTGGACGAGATTGGGGAGAGCCCGAGGAGGCTACGAGCTCCCCCAATCCACCGAACTAGCCTGCCGTTACGGCCTGGAGAAGTCGCACCTTCATCCCGGCATCGGATGTCGGTTCCGCCAGAGCCTCAAGCACCGCGTGGCCGTATTCCTTGATTCCGCCGATCGAAAATGCCCCGGATGGAGTGATCTTTCCGGCGATACCCTCCCAGGGAGAAATCGCCTTACCATCGACTATCAGCGTCCGATCCCAGCGAACCTTAGACAACCGACTCCTGAGGTCCTCCAAGGTCAGCAAGGGAGTGGTGATTGCCCGTGGCGGGTTGGGCATAGTCTGATGCACGAGCATGCCCAGACCGGCCATTATAACGGGAGCGCTAATCACGGTGTCGTTGCGCCTATTAAATTCAGGCTGGAGCATCTCGAGGAGTGGCAGCCAGGTCGCCATGATGGCTTTTCGGACTGCATCGACGTCAACGCCGGCCAACTTATCTCCGACAGGCTTCGAGCCGAGAGCTAGGCCCGATCGTCCGAGAAGTGTTGTGACAACCGCGGAACGAAGAGCGCTGACCGTTAGCAGCTCTGGGCTGTTCTTCCCAAGCTGCCGGCCGGTCTGCATGACCCTACGTCGCAGCACCGGGGACTGGTCCTCGAGTTCGCGTGCAAGTCGCGTTGCAAGGTCCGAGCTATCCATACTGATCCCCACCGCAACGTTGGGGCGGACTCCTAGAAGGTTGAAATCGTGAAAGATTTGGCGTGCCCAATCGACGGACTTGCCGTGCGCAATCGTAACCGCTACCTTCACCTGATCCACGCTTGGCTCGCGGGAAGAAGCCCAAGCCCACGCGAGGCGTTGCGTCTCTCCATCCGTGTTTACAAGGAAATCCCCCGGCCGGAGCAAAAAGCCGATTCCCTTATTGTCTGGAAGGTAGTAGAGTTCGAGAGGATCCTCGCGGAACAGCTGCATAGTTGGCGTGTCCCATAGGGCGCGCTCACCCCGGATACCTTCAAGAATATACTGACCGTAGACGGCGACGTTCGTCCTCTTGGCATTCGTCACACTTCGCTGCACGAGCTTTCGAACTTCTGCAGCGACCCGCTTACGGCTGTCCGCCTCGAGGATCTTCGGATTCTCGAGATCGGTTGGCTCGATGACGGCCTGCCGCAGCGCGGCGACGGTCATTACCGCCTGAAGCTTGTGGTTGTCGACCACGATGCAGGGCACGAGGCTGCCCTCGCCCCAGGGAATTTCGGCGCTCGGACGGATGTCCACTCTAGCTCTCTCCGAAACAGCTGGCGTGAGGACCTCCGCCCCAGCTAGTGTGGCGTTGCGAGCACCCCTAACTGGGGACGAAGGCCCGGCGACGACGTCGCCGGGCCTTCACTTTGCCCTATCTCGAGGCGTTGGTCAACTGCCTCGAGGTAGAGATCATCCTCCTCGAGGCAGATTTTTGGAGGTGTTGTTCTACTCGAGGCGCAACTACCAGGTCATCGCTATAAAACTCCAGGTCAGGGCAGCTGGGTTTGACGGCAAGCAAGATACAACGCTTCAAAGTTTGACAGCTGTTGACTATTGGCGTGAGTCGGCCCACCGGCCTCGAGTTCCGAAGGGCCGCGGGCTGGCCCGTCCCGACGAACCGAGCAGCGCCCCATGCGAGCTGCCGCCGCGATCTTCTTGGGAGGTCGCTCTGCTCGGGCAGCTGTACCGCTGGCCTCGGAGGCCGCACATGCTGCGTAACCCGTCCAGATCCGCCGGACTGCCTGTAGCCAACCGTGTAGCCAAGCCGGCGGACATCCATGGACGTCTGTGCGCGATCCCAAGTGACTTTGCAAGGCAGGGGTCTGTTCGTGCGTCGGCAGCGACATCCAGGCGTCGCGCCAAGGGGCATCCGCCGTACGGTTGCGTAGTGGATCTCGATGACGCTTTAAGCGCTTTGGGCACGCTCCGGCGTGCTTCCAACCGGGGTGCCCTGCTGCCGCACCAGCCGGTGACGCTGCTGTGGGCTGTGGAGCGTGCCGCGGCAGAAGGCGTACGACTGAGCCGATGGTCGCAGGTCCGCGAAGGACTTGCGGCCGCTCTTGTGGCCGGCGGTACTGCGGATCCTCGACGGGCAGCACCGGAGTATCCCGTCGTCGCGCTACGAGACTCGCCACTGTGGGAGATCCGCGCCAGCACTCCGCCTCCACCGGCGCACAGCTCACAGCCGCGCCGCTGGCTGGATCAGGAAGATCCCGAGTTCGGTCTCTCCGCGCCCGCCTTCGAGCTCCTGCGGGAGGACCACAATCGTGAGCAGTTCGTGGTGGCGCTGCGCGCTCTCATCGAGCAGGCCACCGGTGCTGGTGGGACCTCTGATGTGTTCTGGGAGATCCAGCCGGGAGTGGTCGCGGTGCGGCGCGACATCCACGCGCGGTACGGCGGTCGCCGACAAGGCGGTATCGGTCCGTCCCGGTCCACCCCCAACGTACTGATCTTCACTGATCCGGTACGGGGAAGGGCACATGGCTACTTCGATGGGTGGGGCGACGACGGCTGCTTCCACTACACCGGGGAAGGGCAGCTTGGAGATCAGCAGATGGTTCAGGGGAACCTGGCCATCCTGCGCCACCGAGACCAGGGCCGTACGCTTCGCCTCTTCCGTGTCGTGCGAGAAGGCGTCGAGTACCTGGGGCCGTTCGAGGTCGACCCTGACCGCCCCTGGTACACCAGCGAAGCCCCGGAGACCGGCGGCGGGCCGCTTCGAACGGTCATCATGTTCCGGCTGCGCCCCGAGGGACCCGTGCAGGCGTTCGACGCACCCCTGCCTGCGACCCCCACTGCAGCCGGCCGTGTCACCTCTGTACCAGTGGAGGCGTCGAACACCGAGCAGTACGGAATGATCAGCCCAGAGGAGCCGACCACCGCTTTCCGTCGGGAAGCCGCGCTTGTCCGTTCCTACGCCGCGCATCTTCGGTCTCTCGGTCATGAGGTGTGCAGAAAGCAGATCGTGCCCCCCAACGAGCCACGGCCACTGTTCACTGATCTCTACGACGCGACGGCCGGTGAGCTCATCGAAGCCAAAGGCACCGTCACCCGCGAGGCCATCCGCATGGGCATCGGCCAGCTCCTCGACTACCAGCGCTTCATAGACCCACCCCCGCGCCTGGTCCTCCTTGTCCCCTCGAAACCGCGCCCGGACCTGCTGCAACTTTGCGCCACCGTGGACATCAGCGTTGCATGGAAGGCCGGCAACGACTGGCAACGGACGTGACTTCCCCCGCCGCCCTGGCACGCGCATTCGCGCCAAGGGCACAGGCAGGTGTAGCTACCGTTGTAGCAACGAGCACGTACGCCAACGGACGTTGGTGGACGCCGGTAGACCGGCGGAGCCGCGCCGGATCGAGTGTTACTTGGTGTAAGCCGTGCCTTCTAAGCACTGGGTCGCAGGTTCGATCCCTGCCGGGCGCACAAATCGGCCCTCTGACCTGCGACGATGCCGAGCAAGATCCATCGGGCGGCCCCGAAACCCGCTCTGGCGCTTGATAGGCACCGGGTGTCCTGTCCGCTCCCCGTCGGTCGCCGGTAGCTCTGTGACCTGGACCAGCAGAGCAGGAGCCGACCCGCATCTCGGCTCACAGCGCTCAACGACCTGATAACTTTTCTATCTCTACTAGCCGTAGAAGATCGCTTAGGGGGCAGCGGGATCAGCCCCCACAGCCGCACCGCCCGCAGCTTCGATGCCCCGGCCGCCCGCCCTACCCGGGCCTTGGCCCAACGCCGTACGAGCACGGTCTGACCCGGCCTGTCCCGGTGGCACACTGTCCGGGTGAGCAACGGGGGCAACACGCACAGCACCACCACCGGCAGCAGCGGCATGGGCTGGGACTTCTTCGTCTCCTACGCCCAACCCGACCGGCCGTGGGCAGAGTGGATTGCCTGGACCCTCGAAGACGCCAGCTACCGCGTGCTGATCCAGGCGTGGGACTTCACCCCCGGATCGAACTGGGTCCGAGGCATGGACGAAGGTGTCGCCGCCGCGTCGCGGACGATCGCCGTGCTCTCGGCCGCCTACGCCCGCTCCGTCTACGGCGCCGCCGAGTGGCAGGCCGCCTGGGCGTCCGACCCGACCGGCGCCGCACGGAAGCTCGTCGTCGCCCGCGTGGAGGACTGCCCACGGCCGGGCCTGCTCAGCCAGGTCGTCTCTCTTGACCTGTTCGGCACTGCGCAGGACACGGCCCGCGCAGACCTACTCCGCACCGCAGAACTCGCCGTCTCCGGCGGGCGGGCGAAACCCGCAACCGCACCCCACTTCCCCACCAGCCCACAGGCTGGGCCGCCCCCGCCACCCTTCCCCCCAACCCAACCCGACGCAGGCACGGGCACCACCAGCACCCCCGCTGCGGGCGGCATCCACATCGGGACCGTCACGGCGCCCGACGGACAGGCCATCGGCATCAACTACGGGCAGATCACCCAGAACCGGAACACCCCCGGCCGATGACCCCCGACGGCCAGAGCCGGCCTGCGGTCGACCATGTCAGCGCCCCGAATGGGCAGGCCATCGGCATCAACTACGGGCAGATTTGGCAGCAACGGTTCTCCGGCCCGTTCCAGCTACTCCGCCACGCAGCCATCCCTCTCGACCCGCTCCCCGGAGACCTCCGCCTCACCGACCCCACGCAGCCGGACAACCCCGTCGCTCGTTTCCGCGGACGCGTCGACCTCATCACCACCATCGACGCCTACCTCCAACGGTGCGTCCAGCAACGCCGCGGCGGCTACCTGCTCATTGAAGCCGAAGCCGGCATGGGCAAATCCGCCCTCGCCACCTACCTGGCGTTCACCCGGACCTGGCCTGCGCACTTCACCCGTCTCCCCGACGGACGCAGCCCCGAACGTGCGCGCCGCAACCTCGCCGCCCAGCTCATCGCCCGCTGGAAACTCGACGCCGTCTCCGGCGGCGTTCTGCCCGACGACGCCGACACCGCCACTTGGCTCTACGGTCGCCTCTGCGACGCCGCCCAAACCCGCGACAGCGACACGGGCCAGAGAAACCAGCCGGTCGTGCTGCTCGTCGACGGCCTCGACGAAGCACCTCCCCCACCCGTCGGAGAACTCCCCCTCGGCCTCCCCACCGCTCTACCCCCCGGCACGATCATCATCGCCACCACACGACCCAAAACCCTCACCATCCCCACCGGGACACGGGTTATCGAACGCATCGACGTCGAAAGCACCTCCAACCGTCAAGACCTCCTCGACTACCTCACCGCCCTCAGCACCACCGACCCCCTGATCATCTACGCCCTCCACCACGCCGGGATGTCCGCGGACCGGTTCTGCCGAACACTGCTGGAACGCTCCGGCGGAGTATGGATCTACGCCCTCACCGTCCTCGACCAGATCCGCGACCACGGCCACAGCCCCGCCGACGTCGACCGGCTCCCCGAAGGACTCGCCGGCTACTACGCCGACAACATCCGCCGCTGGCGATCCGAACTCGGCGAACCCACATGGCAGGCCCACGGCCTGCCCGTCCTGGCCACCCTCACCGCCATCCGCGAACCTCAGAACGCAGCCACTATTGCCGCCTGGGCCGGTGTCCCCGAACCCGACACCCGCGCGCTCCTCCGTGAACTGTTCCGCCCCTTCCTCGCCGTCCACCGCGCAGCCACCGCCCACGACGACCGTTACCACCCTCGCCACCAAAGCCTGCGCGACTTCACCACCGGCGCGTCACTCGCGGCCAGCGACGATGAACACCTACGCCACCTCGCCGACGACCTCACCACCGCCACCCGGAATGCACACCACCGCATCACCGCGGCCCTCACACCCCCCGAACCCATCAGCCAACACACCTGGAGGACCAGCAGCGCCTACACCACGACACACCTACCCGAACACGCTGCCCTCGCCGGCAAACTCGACAACCTGGCCGGCGACCCCGGATTCCTGCTGGCCTGCCGGCCAGACAGCGTCCTGCGCCACCGACACCGCCTCACCACCCCGGCCGGGGCCGCAGCTGTCAACGCCTACGAACAGGCTCTCAGCGACATCGACACCCACCCCGCTGACCCACCCGCCTGGTGGCTGCACGTTTGGGCACGCAAAACCCGCGCCACCACCCTCGCAGACAACGCCGCCCGCCATACCCCCCGGCGCTGGACCATCCACGCAGGCATGTGGGCCGGCACCACACACCGCACCCTCACCGGCCACACCAGCTTGGTGACCGCCCTAGCCGTACTCCCCGTCCCCGACGGGCACACCCTCCTCGCCAGCGCAGGCGACGACCGCACGGTGCGACTGTGGGACCCCACCACCGGACAACCCGGCCCCACCCTCACCGGCCCCACCGGCCCAGTGACCACTCTGGCCGTCGTGCCCCTGCCCGACGG